>JAKLEY010000028.1 GCA_022711455.1 Candidatus Cloacimonadota bacterium | reverse complement strand
GGCATTGCGGAAAAAGGTGCAACGCATTGTGGCGTTTGCATCCTTGAGATTAAAGTAGATGTGACCCGAACTGTGATGCACGAAATTGCTGATCTCACCTGCCACATAGAGAGGCTCGATCGCTGTTTCGATCACCTGTTTGAGGTGAACGGTCACTTCATAGACGCTAAAAATCAAGATGTCTTCTATCATACGGGTAAATTATTCCGAGAGCAAAATTCTGTCAACTCTTGCCTCACAGCATGCAGCTTTCATACCGAACCCTGCAGGCATCCTCCAGGCACGTTTGTGCCTGGAGCGTGCCTGAGGGATGCCTGCGGCGTGCCTGCAGCCGGGCAGAGAAGCCTTAGGAAAAGACATTGTAGATCACTCTGGCAAAGAGCAGCAGCAAAGCTAAAAAGAAGATCTTGCGGATGAGAGCATTTCCACGCAGGATCACAAGCTTTGAGCCCAGAAGGTTGCCTGCAATTCCGCATACAGCTCCGGGGATCGCCAGCGGGAAATAGACCTTTCCGGCTATCCAGAAGGTGGTAAGAGCCGCAATGTTGGAAGCAAGATTGACTACTTTGGTGTTGCCATTTGCTCTCACAAAGTCATAATGCATCATGGCAGAGTATATTATGATCAGAAATGTTCCGGTTCCGGGGCCGAAGAAACCATCATAAAATCCTACCAGGAAGCCGGCAAGAGATCCCAATATCAATCTGTAAGCCAGTTTTAGTAGATGGGAACGGTCATCATGCCCCAGGTTCTTGTTCAGCATGGAGATAATGGTTATGATCGGGATCAGAACTATGAGCAAATAATTCAGGAACTCCGGGGATAGTCTCAAAGCAACCCCCGCGCCCAACCATGATCCGAGCAGCGCAAACACCGCGCTCAGAACAGCAACAGGGAGGTCGATCATGTTTGCCCTGAAATAGTTCACAGTGGAGAACACAGTTCCGCAACAGCTGGAAAACTTGTTTGTGGCCAGAGCGTAGTGGGGTGGAATTCCAATTGACCAATATGCCGGAAGTGAGATCAACCCTCCGCCACCTGCTATGGCATCGATCAGCCCGGCCAAGAAAATGAAGGGCAGTACAACGGAATAGTCGAGAGCAGTGAGGATAGGAACGATCTCGTTCATAGTTCGGCTTTAAACTCCAGTTTCAATTCGTGCTTGGACTTGGAATCGGGGTAGCTGTTCCCCTTATATTCGAAGCTTGCCGATGAAAAACTGTTCAGACGGTAGATCGCGGACAGGTTCCAGGTTCCTGCCAGGCCATCTCTTTTCTCTGGCAGAAAGGAGAGGTAGTCACTTCCTGACCTTTGATTGTATCTGAGCCCGAGCTTCAAACTCAGGCGATATTTCTGCAAGAACACATTTCTGTATGCCGGATAGATCCCCAGTCCACGTAAGAGATATCCGGATCCCCCTCCAAAGCGGTCTCCCTGCTCATAGTCATAGACGGTTTCCAGCTCGATGGCTTCTTTGGTGCTAAGATTCTTTTGTGCCAAAACCGAAGCTTTGCTCAGCCGGGTTTGGGAGGCGTAACGGCTGTCGGTCTCAAATTCATGGCTGATACCTATCTTATAATTCAGAGAATAGATGTTTTTCAGATCGACTTTGATGGCTGTGATGCGGCTATAGTTGCGGATCATATCCTGATATCGCCGATCGAGACTGCGGTCAAACTCCAGGTTAAAATTCGCGATGGCCTTGTTTGGGATGAGATCCACCCAAAGGTTTTGGGTGAGATTCTGTTTGCCATACATGGTGTTTTCGGGATCATAAACACTTCCCGGAAGGAACAGATAGGTTCTCCAGCCCTGCAGCATGTCAGTTTGCTCGAGAGCATTTATGATGATGTCGCTCTGGATCTTTTTCCAAACAGGTGATGAGCTGAGATTTCCCGGTTTGAGGTATAAACTGAGCTGTGTGTTCAGCTCCGAAGATAGGGTCCCCACCTCACTGGTGATATATTCATAGTCATAATCCCCGTCCGAAGCATAGACTCCGGTGCTGTCATACAAACCCAATCCGTCTCCGATATACAGCAGCTCACGTATTTTGGGAAAGAACTCTGTTTGGTTGAGCTGGTAGTTTGTGATCAGGGAGACTGCCCCTTTCAGGAGATTATGGCTGGAACGAAATCTGATCAGGTTATAATTGCTTTTGCTGCTTTGGGGATCAGTTTCGGAGGGTTTATTCAGATCCCGGTGGCTGAGATCCAAATCAATTGTATGCTTACTCAGATTTGTGACTTGCCTGATCGAATAGGTCTGAGAAGAATTCAGGGTCTTCCAATCAGGATCTTTGACCTCTGAGCGATCATCCTGAAATGAGAAGCGGCTCAGCCATTTCTGATCATTACCGAGACTCAGGTAAGGATTGAGTTTTCGGTACAGAGTCGAAACCTCATCCGGTTTACTGTGATCCAGGCCACTGATCAAACCATCAAAACCAGTAGTCAGCCACTTACGTTTCCAAACCAGATTCAGGTTGTGATATTGAGCAAGATCACTGCTGTTATCTTCCTTTTGTTGACGTGACACAGTGCTGCGGATGTTTATCCTTGGAATAAGTCCCCGGGCTAAAAGCAGCGACTGGAAGCGGATGGCATCTTGCTCGAACTGACCTTTGATCCGTCGTTTGCGATAGGACAGGGAGGGTGTCCAGATGTTCGCGGCAGTGATCTGGACTCCCAAATTGAGCTGATCCTGAGCCAGGCTGTCTAAACCGGGGACGGATGCGAGATCTATATCTAAGGCAGGATCTGAGTAGCTTCCGAACAGGGATGAATCAGCCAATCTGTTCTCATAATCAGCTCTGAAAGACGGTTTGAGCTCGCTCTCAGCATTCTCCCAGGCAGCTTTGGCAAAAAAGATCGCGGAATTGTTATCATTGTCATCCAATTTGGAGAGTGTGTTTCGGTCATGATAGGAGTATAAAGCTTCCGCTCCGATGTCCCAGCGTCCGCTATCATACTCCAGGGCGATATTGGCATTGTTTCGGTTAACAGGCGCGATCAGACGTTTCTGAGGTAACCAGCTGCCCAGACCAAGTCCTTTATATTTATATTTTCCGGTGGAATACTGTTCATAATCACCGTTGCCAATTCCAACATAACTGAAATACACATTATAAGCGGCAGTGCTGTCATTTGCGGCATATTCATAGTAAACAATTCCTTCCGGGGTCATACGCTCCAGATATGTTCCGTTACCGGGCTCGACTTCATACACTCCCAAACCCCATGCATCTGAATCCCCCGCGACTGCCAAAGAATCGCGGTCTGCATCAGTAAATCCGTATAAAAGTGGGGAAGAGGAGTCATCCTTTTGCCAGATGATATTCTGCCTGATCCTGAAACGATCCCCCAGAGGAATCTCTGTTGAATTGAACAACATCGTTTGTTTGTAATTCTCATCCGTATATTGATAATATGCTGTGATTTGGTTGGCAGACATCACCATACGCCGGAACATCACGGTACCCTCAGAATAGTCTATATAGTAATCTGAGCCACGCTCCAGCAGGTTTCCGTCCATATAGATGTTTTCGCTGCCGGCGACGATGAGGTAACTGCTTTGATATTCATCCGCGTTCAGATAATAAGGCCCCTGCTTCCCATCGATTATCCTGATCCGCATCGAACTTTGTTTCCCGTTTCCGGCAGAGAATCCCGCTTTAGTGTTGAAATCTCCCTTATAAGAAGCGCTCAGGCCTTCAAACTTGCTGTTGATATCCAAAAATTTGGTGGAACTGCTTTGCCATTCCAAATCTCCCATGGAGATCTCAAAATGCTTGCCGTTAACACTTATAAAGACTTTATCCAAGCTGCTGAGTTCTTTGCTGTCCCCCTCGGGAGACAGTTTGGACTGGCTGTCCGAAAGCTGGGCTTTGATCTGGATGTCCTCACTGAGAGCTCCCTCGAGATTCACAAACAGCGATTGTTTGAGATCAAAAGCGCCTGATTCAGAGAACGTGATCGCAAAAGTCTTGGAGCCTCCGACGATTAGCTTACTGTCGTCCATAAAACTGGTTGCGAACCGGCGGGGAGCAGTAACGCTGAGAGTGTCTGTCCATGATCGGGTCTCATAAAGCCTGTAAGAATTAAGAAGATCCCTGGGGATAAGGAGATAATCAAGATACAAGAAACCTGCTTCCGGGGTTGACAACAGCTTGAGCTGCCCTGTCCGATAGTCGAGCTGATAATCGAGATCACGGAGAAGAGTGAGTGAATCTGCCTTGATGGTCTCGGAGTTGTTGATTACTGGAAAGGATTTCAGGCTGAAGCTGATCTGACCGGGGATAAGGGGGATGGTCTCAGTGATGATAAGATCGTTCGCTGCCAAAACAGAAAGCCAGGATCAGAATTGACAGGACTAACTTATTGAATCTGCACACGCTATAATTTGTGGACAACGAAGGTGACAACACCCCAAACAAAAAACTCGGAATCTTCAGATACACGTACTGGCTGAAACTCATCGTTATCAGGCACCAGCCAATACTCATCACCTTTGATATGCAGCCTTTTCACCGTCAGCTCTCCGTTCACAATGGCAATGATAACCCGATTGTGCGTGGCTTCCAGAGATCTGTCCACCACCAGAATGTCATCCGGAAAGATGCCTGCATTGATCATGGAAAAACCGTCCACCCGCACAAAGAAAGTGGAAGCTTTATGCTTCACCACATAGTCATTCAGATCAAGATTCCCTTCAATATAGTCTGTGGCGGGAGAAGGGAATCCCGCAGGCACCGAAGTCCCGATCAAGGGCCGGGATATCTTGCTCTCCGTGCTGGCCGCGTGTATGGATTTGATCGAGCCGTCTGTCTTCAATCTCATGATAATCCCCTGATACAATAAAGAACAGCCAAGTGAGACAAATGCTTGCTTGACTGTTCTCTATCGGAATCTTGTAGCTTTATTTAATGGCCTTTAGTATGGATTGAACTTGCTTGCCGTACTTGGGGTCATTTTGGATGCGGGTCAGGTCTGCCTTGGCCTCAGCGTTGCGTTTCAGATTGTAATAGGCCAGACCGCGCAGCATCAATGCATCGTTGTTTCCGCTGTTGGACCGTAGAACCATGGTGGAGTAAGTGATAACTTTGTTATGGTTCTTCAAGCCATTATAATAGCTTGCCAGCAGGAGGGCGATCTTGTCGTCACTTTCAATATTCAGGGCTTTCTCAAAATACTCAGCCATCTTGGCTTTGTTATTCAGCTTGTTATAATTGTCGCCCATCAGGCGATAGGCTGTCAACAAAGTTGCTTGATCAGGGTTGGTTTCCACCAGTTTGATCAAAACCTCATTCGATTTTGCCCATTGATTGTTGGAGCGGTAGAAATTGGCCACAGCGGAGTAGGTGTTGGCATCCTGTTTTATTGACAGAGCTCTTTCATAGTACTCACCGGCCTTGACTTTGTCACCTTTTTCGTTGAGCTTGTCTGCCAGCATCCGATATGCGGTGGGGTCGTTACTGGCTTCGGCATAATCCTGTAAAACCCTGAAAGCACGGGTTTCATCTTTGATGTCATTGTTTAGAATGGAAAACTTGTAGTTTAGCATGTCTTCGTTTCCGGGTTCAACTGCAAGAACTTGATCAATGTTGTTGATCGCGGTCTCGAAGTTGCCGGCTTTTTGATTGGCAACTGCTAAATTCCGGTACAGGACAAGGATTTCAGCATCAAGCTCAGTTTTGGGCTTGGTGAGCGGTGCCAGAGATTTGTAGATTACAAGCGCGGTGTCGTAGTGAGCCACTGCTTCGTTAAAGATCTGATCTTCGAGGCTTTCTTCGGCCATGCGGAGATGGGACGTGGCTATGTTCAGGTTCATCTTCTCTATGTTCTGAGGGATAGAATCGGTGGGGGCAGCAGTCACGGCCACCTCATTGTATAATGCGATCGCTTCACTGAAATTAGTGATCGCTTCAGTGTAAAACTTGTCTGCAAAGGCCTTCATGCCATTAGAGGAGGCATCCTGAGCCAACATTATCGGATTACGAGGTGGTTCAACCACCACGGGTTCTTTTTTATTTGAACTGCAGGCTGCAGTCATGATCAGAACCACGAGGCTGATAAGTATGAGTTTAGCATTGTTTTTCATCTATTCCTCCATGTTTTTCGTTGTGTATACTTAATCTGAATAGGGGGTATTTTGTCAATCGAAAACTGTTGGTACGCACTTTTTTGCATCGATTATTATAACATTCTCAACAAGCTCGAAACCCACCTAAAAGCTTGTTGATCATATTGTTAGCGAGTGCATGAAGTCAAATCCAAGCAGGACTGGACCTTAAATACATAGGATTATGTGAATTTTTTTGTTGACAGAAATCTCAGCTTCGATTTTCCTCTAAACAACAGTATCTCGAACTCTTTTATAGAACAAAAGGAGGTAAAATGAGCAGAGATGAATTGATTAAAAAGATCGCCAGTAAGGCCGGTGTTTCCCAAAAGGTAGCCGGTCTCGCACTCGCGGCCTTCCTTGAAGGCGTGACAGAAGCCCTCAAAAAGAAGGACAAAGTCTCCCTCGTCGGTTTTGGTTCTTTCAATGTTGCCCACCGTAAAGCCCGTAAAGGCATCAACCCCAAAACCAAAGCAGCTCTGAAAATTCCAGCCCGCAACGTTCCTGTCTTCAAAGCTGGAAAGAAACTCAAAGAGGCTGTCAAAAAGTAATCAGACAATTTAACATCCTAATAGGCAGGATCCTTCGGGGTTCTGCCTTTTTCTTTATTTTCCGCGGAGGTGTTGAAACAGAAATCCTTGACTAAATCCAGCGCTTGTTTTTTCTGGTAAAAAAAGAAATTTAGACATTACAGGGGAAATCATGAGATTAGCGATCGACAAAAAAGACCTGATGCAACACATACAACACCTTGCCACCATAGTTCCCAGCAAGAATACCACTCCTATTCTAACCAACTATCTGATCGACGTAGACGCAAATAATAACAACGTCCGGATCACGGCTTCCGATCTCGAGATCACTGCTATCGTGGTCTTTCCCGCCTCTGTCAGTGAAGGCGGTTCGATAGCTGTTTCAGCCCGGCATCTGAATGAGATCATTACCAGCATGCCTGACGAGATAATCAACTTTTCCAAACAAGACGATCTGCTGCTGATTCAATGCGGAAAGATCGATTTTAAGCTTCTCTGCGCGGATCCTACCCTGTATCCGATTTTACCGGAAGCGAATCTTGAAAAAGCAATATCTATCGACAACCAGCTCTTTGGCCGCATGATCAATAAAACCAGTTTTGCCGTCTCTAACGACACTAATAGAGCCGTCTTGACAGGTGTCTGCTGGAAGATACATCAAAACGAGCACCTTATGGCTGCCACAGACGGGAAGAAAGTATCCGAGATCAAGATCAAGAACAGCTCCATCAAGGCGAGCGCGGGGGAGAACACAGAAGACAATATCTTTAGCGACAACAGAGAAAGCTACATCGAAAAGATCATCCCGGTCAAGACCCTGAACTTTATGCAGAAGATATATGACAGCCAGATCAAGGAACTCAGGCTTTTGATCGAAGCGAACAAACTCGTATTTGTCTCAGGTGAATATACTGTGTTCACCCACGTGATCGAACATAAATATCCTGAATACCAAAAGGCATTCATTCACGACCTGCCCAATTGCCTGATCATTGACCGAGAAAAGCTAAAAACAGCAATTCGCCGGGTGGCATTAGTCGCTCCGGATGATAACTTACGTACCAGATTTGAGATCGAGAACGACCGCTTTGAGATCAACACCTCCAATCGGGACACCGGTGATGCCAAACAGTTCATGGAAGAATACTCTTATCAGGGAACACCGACCACTATATCTTTCAATTTCAAATACATGCTGGCCATACTCGATGTCATCGACACCGAACGAGTCAAGATCCTTCTGGGCTCACCCAAAGATCCCTTGATGATCTACAACGAGGTCCAACCAGAGAACCAAGAGCTGACTTTCTTGTTGATGCCTTTGCGGTCATAGTTCATTGCAAGTCAAGCGGATAGATTTATCTAACTTTCGCAGTTACAAAAAACAGAACTTTGTCTTTGCCCCTGCCGGGAATCTTATCATTGGCCAAAACGGCAGCGGCAAGACCAATCTGTTTGAAGCTCTTGCCTATGCAGGCTTGGGCAAATCGATCCGTTTTCACAGTGATGATGAGCTGACCTATCACGGAGAACAGGGCTTTGCGATTGAAGCCGGATTTCTTCATGACACCGGACTCGACATGGAAATCTCTCTGCAATACAAAGACCGTTCCAAGCAGGTTCGACTTGATAATGACATCATTCGCAAGCTGAGCCAGCTGTTCGAGACCATCAAAGTTATCTACTGCGCTCCTGAAGACCTGCAGCTGATCAACGGCAGCCCAAGGCTACGCAGGCAGTATTTTGACCAGGCCATTGCCCAGATCTATCCTGATTACATTCACGTTCTGCGTGGCTATCAACATATAGTGGATCAGCGCAACAGCTTACTGAAGGGACAATACAGTTCAGCTGTCAAGCAGAGTTGGGATTCCAGATTTGCAGGTGCCGCCGTGGCTGTTCTGGACTATCGGAAGCGGTTTTTGAGTGAGCTGAACTTGAGTTTCAAGGAAAACTATCAAACTATTTCAGATAACACGAAGGATCTGAGCGTGAACTATCTGCCGACAATTGAGCAAAGCCTGGAATTCAAGATGGAAGCGGATACCGTACTCGGAACTCTTCTCTCCATCGAAGCAAAAGAGAGATTTGCCCAAAGGAGCCTGATCGGCCCTCACCTGGATGACTACGAATTTGTCCTTAACGGTCATCCTTTGAAGGAATATGGATCACAGGGCCAAAAAAGGATCTCCGTCATCATTATGAAACTGATCCAGGCCTCGATTATAGAGAACATAACTTCGATCAAACCTATTCTGCTGTTTGATGACATTTTCGCTGAGCTTGACCAGCGTCATACTCTGCGGATTAAAGAACTGATCTCAGATAATTATCAGGTCTTCATCAGCTCGCCCAAAGAGGATATCATTAAGATGTGGCAAGAACTGGATCCGATCCGCCTGGGAGCTGCCGATTGAAGCTGAATAAGAGCATTGTGGGCTGGATGATGTATGACTTTGCGAATTCAGCATTCACCACAATCATTGTCAGTGTGGTCTATTCCGTCTATTTCATGAAGCATGTAGTGGTTGGAAATCCCGGATTGGGAGAGCTCTTGTGGGGCAGAGCAATCGGGATATCGATGGCCATGGTCGCGATCAGTGCGCCTATCCTGGGGGCTGTGGCAGATTACTCCAGAGCCAAGAAAAGACTGCTCTTCATCAACTGCTATATCGCGATCATTTTCACTGCTTTGCTATACTTTGTGAAAGCAGGTGATGTGACCACCGGGATGCTTTTTTTCATCCTTGCCAATTTCGGATTCAACAGTGCCAATGTCTTCTATGATTCCTTTTTACCTGATATCGTCAAGCAGTCTGATATCGGCAAAGTCTCCGGATACGGATGGGCTCTGGGATATGTGGGAGGCTTGGCCTCGCTGGGCTATTCGCTGCTACTGGTGAAGTCCAATGTGCGCCTCGTGTTTCCGGTGATAGCTCTGCATCTGTTTGTATTCTCGCTGTTCACTTTTATCTGGCTGAAGGAATACAGACGTCCTTCCCGACGTACCAACTACTTAAAGGAAGCTCTGCACAGAGTAAACTATTCCTTGAAGCATATTCGCCAATTACCTCAGTTGCTGCGGTTCATCATCAGCTATTTTATCTACAACGACGGGATAACAACTGTGATAGCGTTCGCTTCGATCTATGGGATCCAGCGTTACGGAATGAGCACTCAGAATATGATCGTATATTTTATTCTGGCCCAGTTCACCTCGATCCTGGGCGCGGCACTCTTTGGTTGGCTGAGCGATAAATACGACGCCAAGCTATCTTTGAATATATCCCTGTTGATCTGGATCGTGGTAGTGATCTGGGCTTTCTTTTGCAGAACAGCGGGAGAATACTATTTTGTAGGTCTGGTGGCAGGGCTTGCGATCGGGAGCAGCCAGGCAAACAGCCGCACTATATTATCTTTACTTACCCCACAGGAGAAGCAGGCAGAGTTCTTTGGATTTTATGCCTTGACAGGGAGGCTCTCCGCGATAATCGGTCCCGTATTATACGGATGGATAGCTCATCGCACCGGTGATGTGCGTTGGTCTATCCTATCTCTGATGATATTCTTTGCTCTGGGCTGGTCCATCCTTCAGGGTCTCAAACTGACCAAGGGGATTGAGCAAGCCGGCGCGTTCAAACAAGTATGAAGAACAGGAGACAACAATGAGAAAGATGTTGATAATTATGCTAACAGGATTGATCCTTATAGGAGTCGTATTTTCGGGATGCAAGACAAAGCAACGCACCCTTTACATTTTTAACTGGAGTGACTACATTGACCCCGAATTGCTGCAGCAGTTTGAGAAGGCAAACAACTGCAAAGTTAAATACAGCACCTATGACTCCAACGAAAACATGTTGACCAAGATCAAAAGCAGCAGAGAATCCTTTGATGTGGTCTTTCCCTCCGGGGATCACGTCAGCATTCTTGCAGCGGCCTCAATGTTGGAGCCCCTTGATAGAAAGAAGCTAAGCAACTTCCCAAATCTGGATCCCACCTTATTGAAAATGGCAGAGTCATTCGATCCCGGCAACCAGTATTCAGTGCCATATTTTTGGGGTTTGACCGGTCTGATCTACCACAAGAAAAACGTCCCGGCTGAAGTTATTGCAGACAGCAGCTGGAACATTCTGGCCAATCCGTATTTCAATGCTAAAAACAGAGTCACTATGCTTGATGATGCCCGTGAAGTTGTGGGTGCAGCATTGATCAGCAAAGGCTTCGACCTGAACGACACCAGCGAGAACGCACTGAAGGCAGCCTCTGAAGTATTGGCTGTGTGGGACAAAAATATCACGCAGTATGACTCGGATTCTTATAAGAACGAGGTTCCCGATGGCACAACCTGGATGGCCCAAGCCTATAACGGAGACGCTTTACAGCAGATGGCTGAAAATCCCGAGCTCGGATTCATCCTGCCCAAAGAGGGAAGCAGCCTCTGGATGGACAACATGGTCATCCTCAAATCTTCTTCCAATAAAGACCTTGCATACAAGTTTCTGGATTTCCTGATGGATGCTGAGAATGCCAGGATCAACGCCCAATACACTCAGTATGCCACACCCAATAAAGCCGCGGGCGATATGCTCGATCCTGAGATAAAAAACAATGTTCTGATCTACCCACCCCGTAGTTACCTTGACAAGTGCTTTATGATCAAATCATTGGGCGACAAGATCAAAGCCATAGACACTGTTTTTGAAAAGATCAAGATGTTTTAAGGGAGAGATGGCGTAGTATGCTCGATCATATCGGAAACCTTTCGCGTTCCCACTACTGCGGTTCTATCGGTCCTTCTGACATCGGCAAGCAGATCACTGTCATGGGCTGGGTTCACAAACGCCGTGATCTGGGAGGATTGATCTTTATCGATCTTCGTGATGTGCGAGGCATTGTCCAGATCCTGATCCCGCCAGAATTGACTGATGTTTTCAGCAAAGCGGAATCTGTGCGCAATGAGTACGTTCTGGCAGTAAAAGGAGAAGTTTGTCCCCGCAGTTCAGGGAATGTGAACCCAAACATGCCCACCGGCATGATCGAAGTGACTGCCTCCGAATTGTTTATCCTGAATGACACCCTACCCTTACCGATTCAGATCAATGAAGCAGCTCTGGCTGAAGAGGATTTGAGGCTCACCTATCGCTATCTGGATCTGAGGCGTGAAAAACTGCAGAAGATCATTATCATGCGGCACCGAATGGTACAGGCCATCCGGGAATTCCTGAACAGGGAGAACTTTCTGGATATCGAGACTCCGATCCTGATGAAAAGCACTCCTGAAGGCGCCAGGGATTATCTGGTTCCCAGCCGCATTCAACCCGGAAAGTTCTATGCTCTGCCTCAGTCACCCCAGATCTTCAAGCAGCTGTTAATGATCGGAGGCTTTGACCGTTACTATCAAATAGCCAAATGTTTCAGGGACGAGGATTTGCGTGCTGATCGTCAACCCGAGTTCACTCAGCTCGATATCGAGATGAGTTTTGCCAGTGAAGAACAGATCTTTGATCTGTTGGAGCGCCTGATGGCCCATCTGTTCAAGACTGTTTTGGAACGTGAGCTCGTGGTCCCCTTTCCCAGGCTGAGTTATGCGGATGCCATGAACCGTTTTGGCAGCGATAAACCAGACACCCGGTTCGGAATGGAGCTGGTCGAACTGAGCCATTTACTTCGGGAAACTGAATTTGCTGTTTTCAAGACAGCCCTCGAAGCCAACGGAGTCGTTAAAGCAGTTGTTATTACAGGCGGAGGAAACTATAGCCGCAAGCAGCAAGACGCCTTGATCGAGCTTGCCAAACACAATGGAGCCAAGGGTCTGGCTTTTGCTAAAGTGGGGGATAACGGCTTGGAGGCAGGGATAACAAAGTTTCTGAATCCGCAAGAGATAGCAGCGATCCTCTTCGAAACCGGAGCCCGGTCGGGAGATCTGATCGCTTTTGCTGCAGATAGCTGGGAAATGAGCTGCAAAGTCCTTTCAGCAGTTCGCAACCGCATCGCAGTGGATGAAAAGCTGATTCCGGAAGATAGTTTCAATTTTGTTTGGATCACCGATTTCCCGATCTTTGCCCGCAATGAAGAACAGAACCGCTGGGAACCTGCGCATCATATGTTTACGATGCCCAAGGAAGAGCATATTCCCTGGCTCACTCAACCGGATAAGATCGGTCAGATCCTAGGCCAACTTTATGATCTGGTATGCAATGGCATGGAGCTTTCTTCGGGGAGTATCCGCTGCCACCGGTATGACATCCAAAAGCAGATCTTTGATGTTCTGGGCTTTGATGAAGCTGATCTCAAGGATCGTTTTGGCTTCTTCCTGGACGCCTTGAAATATGGAACTCCACCTCACGGAGGTATCGCTCCGGGTTTGGACAGAATGGTGATGATCTTCAGTGGAGCAGAGTCTATCCGTGATGTGATCGCGTTTCCCAAAACCCTGAAAGCCACAGATCTGATGAGCAAAGCACCCAGCGAGGTCCCGGAAGCCCAATGGCAGGAACTCCACCTCAAACCCGCAGATTAGTAGTTTTAACCAGTGGACACAGCAGAGGCAGCAATCTTGCCGCAATCGCTGCGTACTTATCTCATAATCAAGTCGGAATAGAGATCGGCTTGGTGGTAGTGACCCGCAGGCAGGCTCCTGTTGTGGAGCTCTGTCAGAATTTGGGCTTACCCTCGATCTTTATCTCTTGCAAGAACATGCTTGAATATGAGGCAGCCCTGAAGAGGCAGATTCGAGCTCTTAGGCCCGATGCCATTGTCCTTGCGGGGTTTATGAGACTACTCTCAGCGGAGTTTTTGAATTCCGTGCAAATCCCTGTTTTTAATATCCATCCCGCTCTTCTACCCCAATATGGTGGGAAGGGAATGTTTGGCATGAACGTTCACACGGCTGTCTTTGAAGCAGGTGAAAAAACCAGCGGTGCCACGATCCATCTTGTGAACAGTGAATACGACCGGGGACAGATTTTGGCTCAAAAAGAGATAGATATTTCTGATTGCCGGAATCCGCAGGAGATCGCCGCAAGGGTTTTGAAAATCGAGCACGTACTCTATGCCCCCACGATCGTGAAATATCTGCACGAAAGATGATCCGAATCGCTGTCGCAACTCTCGGCTGCAAGACCAATCAATCTGAAACCGCAGCAATACTTGGCCAATTCAAAGATCATCAAATTGTCGATTTTGATCAGGAAGCTGATATCTATCTGATCAACACCTGCACCGTTACCAATCGCACAGACTATAAAAGCCGCTACCTGATCCGCAAAGCTCTTGCCCATAAAGGCAGATTCCCCAGAGCCAAAGTTGTGGTGACCGGTTGCTATTCGCAACGTAGCAGGGATGAAGTCCTGGCTCTGGGAGACGTTGATCTGGTGGTTGATAACCAAAACAAACTCGATCTTGCCTTGCTGCTTGATTCGGGTTGCTACAGTTTCCAGGACATCATGACAGCCCGGGATTTTCACTATGTGCCCCAAACCGCTATGCATGAGCGCAGCCGGGCTTTCCAGAAAATTCAGGACGGCTGCGATTATTATTGCAGCTATTGCGCCGTTCCTTATGCCAGAGGACACAAACGCAGTGCCGCTTTGAGTGATGTTCTTACACAGAGCAGGCTTTTCGTTCAGAACGGGTATCGTGAAATAGTTTTGGGAGGAGTTAACCTCGGGCTCTATCGGGATCAGGATAAGACACTCAAAGATGTGATCACGGCCATGCAGAACATTAATGGACTGGAGATAATCCGTTTGAGTTCACTCGAGCCCCAGCTCTTTGATCCTCAGTTGCTCGATCTGATCGCGAATACTTCCAAAGTCGCTCCGCATTTCCATATAGCTCTGCAATCCGGTTCTGACACAATCCTGAAGAGAATGAAGCGGGTTTATGACACTGCTCTCGTAGCAAACCTGATCCAGGCTATTAAAACCCGGATACCGGATGCCGCAATCGGGTTTGATGTGATTTGCGGTTTTCCGGGGGAGACAGAGGATGAGTTTCGGGCAACCTACGAATTCCTGAGCAGTTTACCTATCACCTATCTTCATGTCTTCAGCTATTCCAAACGCAAGGGAACTCCCGCTGCTGCAATGGCAGATCAGATTCCCGGTCCGCTTAAGCATCAGCGTTCAAGCCTGCTCAGCCAGCTAAGTGACAGCAAAAAACTGGATTATACCCAATTCCTGATCTCGAACCAGATCAAACTCAAAGGCGTGATAGAAGAGCACACAGACGATCTGGCCACCCTGCTCTCTGATCACTTTATCAGAGCCTACAAAAAGACTGAAGCCCTCCCAGGATCGATAGCTGAGCTTATCCCGGTTTCGTTCTGTGAAGACGGGGTTATCTAAGCACTGATCAATTGATCACCTTGCACAGTTTTGTGTTGCCCGACGCCAGATCCCATTCTTCCTGCTACCTTCAGGCATGCTTCAGGCATGCTTCAGGCACGGTTGTGCGGCCAGCATGCCTGAGGCGTGCCTGCAGCTTGCGGGATGGTAAGTAGAAACAGCAAAATAAAAAAACCGGAAATCAGATTGACTTCCGGTTAGCAATATTCCAGCAGTGCCGCTCAGACTTCTTCGCTTTCTGCTTTTTCCTCGAACTCTTCGCCTTCGTTCATTGTGGCTTGCTCTTCTTCGCTGCCGATGGGGCCAATTGTGATATCAACAGCGGCTTTTCCCAGTTCGGGATAAAAATCGTCTATATATTCACGGACAGTAGTTTCGATATCGTTGTGTTTATCGAGGATCTCCTGGCTGAAGAACACTTTTACATACATGGTTCCCAAACCCTTGGTCATGTTTACTTTGGGGGTTTCACCGTAGACGTTGTTCAAAAATTCAGGCAGAGACTTGGAGAGCTTGACAATTCCATTTATGCGTTTGTAGGCTTTCAAACCAAAGCTTGCGGCCAGAGTTGCACCGCCAACGAGTAATAGTGACTTCACAATCTTGTTCATAGGTTCTACCTCTCTTATTATTTATAGATGGATTTAATCTTTCCCCAGCTCCGGTTTTGGTTGTAGACAGGGGAGGCAAGAGCGATGCCGGTTCCACCGATCGCGTTCAGAGAATACTCACTGAAAGAATAGATCACGATACCGGTTATTGACGAGAATTGAGTGCCGACTGAAGGATTGAAGTTGATATTGGAAAAACTGCTGATATTGATTAGACATTGACCACTGCCGTCAGTGACAGAGAACTTACCTTTGCCACCCCTCTGAGAGGAGCATGAAGTGTTTTGCACTTTGACCAACAGACCTTCAAAAGCCTCAGCTTCGTCAGGAGAGGAGATCTGACCGGTGGTGATGGTCTGAATATAGGGAAGAGGATGGTTGCTGTCCAAAATCCGAAGCTTGACGATATCACGAAGGCAAGTCATACCATAGGATTCAGAGACAGTTCCCGTCACCAGAACTTTGTCTCCAGGTCGAACACTGGAATTGCGATCCTGGATCAAAATTCCCCGATAGGGACCACCCGTGCTTTCGGAAATAAAGAAGCCTCCATCCCGAAAACCGATGGCGGTAACGATCCCTTCCAGAGAGACTTGTCTGCCAACGTAAAGCGAAGGATAGGTGTTATCTATGCCGGGGGTCAGGGTGTGTTGAACATCAAATATGGAC
>JAKLEY010000027.1 GCA_022711455.1 Candidatus Cloacimonadota bacterium | reverse complement strand
GCCAGACCCACCTGCGCGCAGAGGATGGAGTGTTTGCCGATCACGCAATTGTGCCCGATCTGCACCAGATTGTCGATCTTGGTGCCTTCCCCGATCGTCGTGGAACCCAGCGTGGCACGGTCCACACAGCTGTTGGCACCGATCTCGACATCATTGCCGATCACCACATTGCCGATCTGAGGGATCTTGAGCTGTTTACCCCCGTCCAGGATAAAACCAAAGCCATCAGCCCCGATCACCACCCCGGAATGCAGGATAACCCTGTCTCCCAGCACACAATCCTCATAGACAGTGCTGTTGGGATGAAGCAGGCATCCAGAGCCCAAACGCGCGTTTCTGCCGATCACACAGCCTGCACCGATCACACAATTATCACCGATGACAGCCCCTTCGGAGACATTTGCCGTGGCTGCTATCCGGAGGTCTTTTCCCAGCCTTGCGGAGGGAGCGATCACTGCTCCGGGTTCGATGACGGCAGGGCTGTTTTGGGCATCCAGCTTCAGCCAGATTGTCACTAATGTCATCAATGCCAGATAGGGCCTGGGCACCAGCAGCAGATTGCGTCCCGACAATGCCGAAGCGTATTCGGGGCTGCAGAGGATGAGCCCGGCTGCGGATGCTTGCGCTGCAGCCAGATACTTCTCCTGATCCACAAAGATGATGCTGCCGGAATCCGCCTCCGAAGCTTCAGAAACTGACCAGAGAGTCAAGGTTTCGATGCCCTGATAGTCCCCTCCGATCAGAGCTCTGATTTGATTGGGATCAAGACTGGTTGCAAAGCGTTTCATAAGATCTTCCCGGCGGGTTACTTCTTCGGTTCGTCCTTGGGAGGTTGAAACTCGTTTTTGGGTGGATCGGTTAGGCCACCTGTCATCGGATCCGTGTCACTTCCGGGTTTGATGGTATCTTTATTGAGCTCCTGGATAACCAGATCGGTAAGGTCAAGCGCAGGTTTGGCATAGAGCACTGTGCCCAGGCTGACGTCGAAGATCATGCTATAATCTTCATCCTGAGCCATTTTCATGATGATGTTATGAATCTTGACCGTGAGTGGTTCCAGCAGTTCATTATAACGCTGTTCCTGTTTTCCGCCATCACCAAAATATTCTTCTATGAAGCGTCCGGCTTCGGCTTTCTTGGTGTCGATCCGGGATTTGGCTTCGGCTTTGGCTGCTTCGTTCTTGGTGAGTTTATCGATCTCGTAGGCACGTTCCATGCCTTTGATTTCCTCATTCATGGTGCGCAGCTGCGTCTTCCAGTTCTGGATATCGAGATTGAAGAGACGCGAGATCTCCGCGGCTTCGTTGCTCTCGGCGATAACTCTGTCTGTGTCGACGTAACCCAGCTTGACTCCCTGGGCAAAAGCAGAGCCGAGCAGCATTGCCGTCATGATCAGCATAAGGTATATTTTCTTCATTATAACTCCTGTTTTGTGTTTCACCCTTCCTCAGGTAAACACAGGCTAAAAGCGGACTTTCGCCTCCACTCAGCTTGCTGAATGGAGGCGAGGTCAATATTATGGCAGATTGACTTTCGTCAATCTTTTATCTCAAACCGGGTATCGAGCATCTTGACCGCACGCACGTCGTCGACTCTTCTCACGGGAGTGCAAAGCGGGGCTTCGTGCAGCATTTCAGGATCGCGCTCGATCTCGGCAGCGATCTCGATCATGGCATCCGCAAAAGCGTCTATGGACTGCTTGCTCTCGGTCTCTGTAGGCTCAAACATCATGGCTTCCGGAATGATCAGCGGGAAATAGATCGTGGGAGCATGATATCCCTTATCCAGCAAACGCTTGGCAATATCCAGGGTGGAGATGCCGTGGGCCTTCTTCTGGAGCGTGCCGTCTGCCACAAACTCGTGCATGCAATAGTCTTTATGCTGGATGTGATAATGATCTTCCAGCAGCTTCATCAGATAATTGGCATTGATGATGGCATTCTCGGAAACTCGGCGCAGGCCGACCGGACCCAGCATCTTGATATAGACGTAGGCACGCACCATGATCGCAAAGTTACCATAGAATCCATGCACTTTCCCGATCGAGGTTTCCGCGTGCAGATAATCCAGATAGTATCCATCCTGGTTGTGTGAGATCATCGGAACAGGCAGGAAGGGCAGCAGTTTTTCCACCACGCCAACGGGGCCGCAACCGGGTCCACCTCCTCCGTGAGGAGTGGTGAAGGTCTTGTGCAGATTATAGTGCATCACGTCAAAGCCGATCTTTCCGGGCTGAACAATACCGAGCAGGGCATTGAGATTGGCTCCGTCCATATACATCAGACCGTCCACGCTGTGGATCAGATCACTGATTTCTCTGATCTGCGATTCAAAGAGCCCCAGGGTGTTCGGATTGGTGAGCATGAATCCCGCCACCTCGTCCGAAAGCACTGCTTTGAGGGCTTCGACATCCACCTTACCTTCGGCATCGGATTTGAGCTCGATCACTTCGAACCCTGCCAAAGTGCAGCTGGCAGGATTGGTGCCATGCGCGCTGTCCGGCATGATGATCTTATTCTTGTGAGTGTTACCTTTGGAGCGGTGGTAGGCTTCGATGATCTTGAGCCCGGTGAATTCACCCTGTGCTCCCGCAACGGGTTGCAGAGTGACATTCGCCATGCCGGAGATCTCCGCCAGATCCTGCTGTAATTCAAAGAGCAGCTTCAACGCGCCTTGCAGAGTGGATTGCGGCTGATAGGGATGCAGATTGCCGAAGCAAGAGTGACGCACCAGTTGTTCATGGATCTTGGGGTTATATTTCATGGTGCAACTGCCCAGCGGGTAAAGACCTTTTTCGATAAAATGGTTGAGATGGGAGAGCTCGATAAAATGACGCATCACATCCAATTCACTCACTTCCGGCAGTTTGGCGATCGCCTTTCTGTGGAATTTGGAGGGAATGAGCTGCTCCAGCGGAGTGTCGAATTCACGTTTGGGAAGGGTGACGCCCTTGCGGCCCGGGCTGGAAATTTCAAAAATGGTCTTAGGCATGGCTCACCTCCCTGAGGGCATTCAGCAGATCCGTCATGGCAGCCCTGGTTTTCTTTTCAGTGACAGCTATCATCAGCTGATTGGGCATGCCATAGATCCCCAGGTCAAAACCGGGATAGATGCCTTTGGCGAGGCATTTCCCGATGATCTCAGAGGCAGGAACTGGCGTGGTGATCACGAATTCCTTGAAGAAAGAGGCTTCAGGATAGGCTATTGAGAAGCCGGGAAGCTTGTTGATCTCGGAGGCTAACCAGTGGGCATTCTGAGTGCTCTGAGTGGCGATCTCGACCAAACCCTGACGTCCCATCAGGCTCATATAGACCACTGCCGCAAGCGTGCAGAGGGATTGATTGGAGCAAATATTGGAGGTGGCTTTGTCGCGCCGGATATGCTGTTCACGAGCCTGCAGAGTAAGCGCGTAAGCCCGTTTACCTTCTTTATCAAGGGTTCCGCCCACAATGCGACCGGGCATTTGCCTTGCCATATCAAGCTTGGAGGCAAAGAAGCCAAAGAGCGGACCACCCATATACATGTTGTTCCCCAGAGCTTGCCCCTCACCCACCACGATATCGGAATGATATTCAGCCGGGGCATTGAGGACAGCTAAAGAGATCGGATCCACACAGGCGATCAGGAGTGCTTTGGGCTGGCTGTGCACGATCTCATCGATGGCAAAGACGTCTTCTATATTGCCATAAAAATTGGGGTTCTGAACCACAACGCTGCCAATGGTCTCATCCATCATCACTTTCAGAGCTTGAAGATCGAGGACGCCGTCTTTGGCAGGACAGCTGAGCAGCTCGATCCCGACACCTTCGGTGTAGCTTTTGATTACCTTGAGGTATTCAGGATGCAGAGTGGCAGGCAGGATAGCTTTGGTGAGACGGTTCTTACGAACTGCCATCAGGATAGCTTCCGCGATGGCTGAGGCTCCGTCATACATGCTGGCATTGGCGATTTCCATCCCGGTCAGCTCAGCGATCATGGTTTGAAACTCGTAGATGAACTGCAGAGTGCCCTGGCTGACTTCAGCCTGATAGGGTGTGTAGGCAGTATAAAACTCCGGACGTGAGACGATCGTATCCACCGCGGCGGGGATAAAATGATCATAAACCCCGGCTCCGAGGAAGGAATTTGCAGATTGAACACACATGTTGCGACAGGTGATATCGCTGATCCGGGCAGTGATCTCCAGCTCGCTGATGGCTTCATCAAGCTTGAGAGGACCATTCAGACGCAGGCTTTCAGGGATGGCTGCGATCAATTCAGCAAAGTTCTCGACCCCGATCCGCTCCAGCATCGCTTGCCGTTCAGAATCGGTATTGGAAATGTATGGCATTTCTATCTCCTTTTTGGTATGAAACTAATAATTTTAGCTATTCTGACAGGACTGCTTTTTATGTCAATGAAAAAAGGGAATTCAGCGTACAGGCGCTCGCTGAAGCGCCTTTCTCAGGTTAATAGGTTAATAGGTTAATAGGTTAATGGTAGCGGCGCTCTCCTGAATCGCCGTTGTATGTGAAAAGGGTTCTGTGTAGCGGCGCTCTCCTGAAGCGCCGTAGCATATAAAAGGGGTTCAGGGTTTTAGTCGGGCCGCTTCGAAGCCGGGATACGCTTTGTCCATTTGCTCCTATTCATCCACTCATGGACACCCCCGTCTAATATCCCTGTCCTCACCCGGTCATAGCACTTGCTGAAGCGGTTTGAAAGCGGTTAGATAGCGGTATGATACCGTTATGACAGGTATATGACCACAGGTAACATAGGCTTTAGCCTGTTTGGAACATAGGCTTTAGCCTGTTTGTAACATAGGCTTTAGCCTGTTTATCACGTTTTCCGAGGCTCAAGCCTCGGGAACAACAGTTTGAAAACTATGTTACATAGCATGTTTCATCCAATAAGATGCCATTGCGTGAGACATGAGGCTCTGTGCAGGAAGCGCTGTTGAAGCAGCAGGGTGTTTTGAGTCCTTTATTGAGTTTATCCAGTGCAAGCTCGATTCTTTTGCTGCGGGTTTCCTCGTGTTTTGCAGAACGAATCCAACGAATCCACTCCCATTTTGCCCTGGGGCTTAGCTTTTGCCAAATCCGATCATACAACGATGCCTGCTTTAATGCATCTTCCAAGTCCGGGGGCAGGTCCGAATCAGGCCAATTATAGGTCTGGATAAAGACCAGCTTAACCTTGTCCCCGATGCCAAGTTTGCCCTCTTTGAGAATGGGATCGCTGACCCGGAACCAGTGGCTTCCTTTCCCGTCTGGTTCAAGCAGGATCATAAAAGGCAGGTCATTAAGCGTCCCTTCTATCACTACTATTCCACGGGAGCTCAACTGCTCACTCGCTTCCCCGGGCAGGTGCACCACAGCCCAATCTGCGATATTCACAATTCTGGTCTCGCACTGAATGACAGACATACTCTCTACTCCTTGCCGATTAGGCCTTGCATCCTGTTTCACCAAATACACCCTGAAATCTATAATGATTTCGGATGACAGCTATTTGATCACCACCAGCCTGGCAAGGCGTTTCTTTCCTGATTCTTCCAACCTCACCCAATAGACTCCGGAAGCCAGATTGCGTCCGTCTCTGTCTGTAAGGTCCAGATGCAAGAGATTGTATCCTTCGTAGGGGATGGCAATGCTTTTACTATTCACCATCTGACCGCGCAAGTTAAAGACTTCCAGCTTTGCGTCTCCGGCTGTTGCAGCTTTGCAGACGATCCTTGCCCCTTGTGGAGCAGGATTGGGATAAATCAGCAATTCAGTTTCAGCAACAGGTTCCTGGGTTCGGGTGAGCAAGTAAGCCAATTCGCCATCGTAAGTCAGCAACTTGTTGCCAACAGCCAGTTTTATCAAGGTCCCTTCCAGAACGCAGGATTCATAGGATTGGCTTGTAGTTCCCACTTCGGGCACCTGCTCCCAGGCCAGTTCCAGCGGATGCATCGGGTCTTCCAGAGAGAGAACTGAGAGCCCGTATTTATCTGTGCAGATCAAGCCCTCTCCAAACTGCAGCAGTGAGATGGATTCATAGCGAAGCCTTTGCCAGCTTGCCTCCTCCACCCCCAATTCGCCCAGACGGAAGCATCCCAAATTATCCATGCTTACAAGCGCGTAGATATAATTTCCCCGTTTAATGATCCTGTGGGGCGAGCGAAAATTGGGCTCGTCATATATCATATAATCGTAGAGCTTAACAGGGCTGGAAGGGCTTAAGATGTCATAACAATGCAGGGTCCACTTGGAAGCGAGCCAGACCCGGTTGCCTTCGACCACAGCGGACCTGAAATCAAGGCCATCCGTGGAATTTTGATAGATCAGGAGCGGATTTTGCGGATCCTGGATATCCACTATGTACCAGCTGTAACTTCCCACTCCACCGCAGACCACCACAATGTTTCCAACCGGAACGATCTGGCTGATGAACCACTCTAAAGTTCCCAAAGTCAAAGCAGATATCGTTTCGCCGCTTTGGGGATCAAAGATGAAAAGCGAATTGATCGAGGTCGCCAAGAGGAGACCGTTATGGATCACGGGATGGTTGGGATATTCCAGATTCAGCTTTCTACCCCAGCACAGGCTGCCATCCGGAGCGTGGCTCAGCAGCATTAGTTCTCCATTTCCCCCCGAAGTGATCCCGGCCATCAGTTCTCCTTCTTTGCAGAATGCCACCAGGCTGCCCAGAGGATGGCTGGTGCGGAAATCCGGCAGGGGGCTTTCAGCAAGATCAGCAATATAGATGCTGCCCCTCTCACCTTTGGTTGCCAGCCAGTTTTGGGAGACCATCAGAGTGCGGCAGTAATGATTCGGAGCGAGTTCATTGTAAATCTGCACGGGCCCCAGCGGATCACCAAGATCAATGCCCTGAATGCCATATTGCTCGTTCCAACTGTAGTATAGCACCCAAGCCCGGCCGTCTTCACCCACGCAGATGTCCAAAGCCTGTGAGCCGGGAATCTGGATTGTCTCATAGCTTTCGTAGCTGAGCGTGAGGTCATAAATATGGAGGGAGTATTCACCCTCATATACAAAGTATTTTCCCCCCACAGCCCAGCGCATAGTTCCTTCATCGATTCTGCCCCTGAGCCCAAGGTTCCCCGGATCAGAGCTGTCTATCACCAAAAATCCATACCAATCGTCTTCAATGACCAGAAATCCATCGCCAGTGACCATTGAACGCATGTAGCAATTTGTGGTCAGAGAATCCAGAAGAACCGGGTGGAGCGGATCAGCCAGACTGTGGGAGAGGATGTAATTGCTTTCCGGCTCCTGATAGTGTCCGGTGTACAAGATGCCATCCCGCATTGTCATACAGCTCAGATCAGCCCCCAAACCGAACGTGTTTAGAAGCACTGGCTGAGAGGGATCACTTAGTGACACCACAGCACAGGAAGTCCCATAAAACAGATATGCCTTATCCTGATATAGATTTATGGATTTGATAACTGCCGGGGCTTCCGGGAGATCCAGCCAACCGATCACACGGGGATGATCCTTGTCTTGCAGATCCATAAGCTGCAGATCATGCTCTCCGTTTGAGAACAAAGCATAGCTGCCATACATTGTGAATCCATCCACATTGCCCAAAGCAGGCAGGGATTCCGAGACCAGCCCGATCCCTGTTGCAGACAGAACTGACCAGGCCAGCAGTAACAAACATACATGAATAAACAAAGAAATTTTGCGCATATGTGCTCCTGCGACTACAATTGCAGAGTGGGGATTGTAGTCAAGCAATATAGTAATCTCGCAGGAGTCATTTCCGCTACTGCATAAGTCATAATAGCTATCCAGTCTTCCTACAGATTGAATAAGCCGCAAACGCAGTGAAAACTTTGACGCGGATAGGACTCATGCCCCTGAGTGCTTGTGTGTGTGTGGGCATGAGTCCTATCCGCCTTGATATTGTGAAGCGCTCCCGAATCTGACGTCAGGAGAAAGACGTGGGGAGCTCTGCTGACCCGGGAGAGGCGGAAATGACTCCTGCGAGGTAAAAAACAACGCCGGTCGTCAAGACCGGCGCTGTCACAATTAACTTATTAACCCATTAACCTATTAACCAGTTCATCCTAATTGAGTTTGAGTACTTTCAAGGTTTGCGTGCCGAATCTGGAACTAAGGCGGATAAAGTAGACTCCGGACGCGCAGAGGTCTCCATTGTCGTTTCTGCCGTTCCAATGCACATTGGAAAGTCCTTTTTGCAGTAGTCCGGAATACAGGTTATTGACCAGTTGTCCCCGGATATTGAATATCTGCACCTCAATGCGAATCTCATCTTGCAGATAGATGCGCAGCGAAGTTTCTTCCCTGAAGGGATTGGGTTTATTGTTAAGAAGCTGTACATCCACTCCGGGGCTTAACTCAGATTCCGGGATAGGATCAGTATGATGCCCGATGTGCTGCAGCCAGAGTTTGTTATCGTAGGGGAAATCTGCAAGGACGAACAAGCCTTCCTCGGCCAGGCTGATCCTGTTGCTATGTTGTAGCATTGGGACGCCGAAGATCCGGGGTTCGCCCGGGAGGATAAAGTTTCCCTCTGCATCAAAGAATGTATATTGAAGGTAATCCGGATTCGTGCCACAGAACACAAGCATATACTCCTCGTCCGATATAGGGACGACCATGCCCCAGGAATACGTGGTGGGATCGAGCCCCGGATACTGAAAATGATAGTCCCAGATAAGTTCCTGCTGGAGATTGTACTTACTTACAACGAGCTCGGAGCTCACTTCCGCGGTAAAGATATAATCACCTCTGACCGTGGGGTAAATGCCACTGTTATATATTAGATCGCTATTATCGACCAGAACATTGCCTTGTGCGTCAATGATCTGCAAGCTTGTATGGTAAGCGTCGTCCATAACAGTGGAGTAATACACCAGAGCCAGTTTATCTGTCATCAGGAAGGAATCAAAATAACTGGAATAACCCAGCTGCATGCTCAAGCCATCATCCGGGAAGCCGGGACTGATAGTGCCATCAGAATCCAGCCGAAGCACACAGAACTCGTTGCTTTGTAACGTCATCTTGCTCCATAAGAGGTATTGCCCTGTGAAGTCTTCCAATTGAAAAGATGAATTATCATCTGATTGCAAGAGGCAAATACCTCCGGCTGGCCATTGAGGGGTCTCACTGATAACTTTTTGCAGATAGATAGAGTAAACGCCGGAATCATAGTTATCATACGCAATCATGATAGCGCCGTCGACTACGCTGGCACAGAATGCCCCTATCTGACCCTCTGCAATGATAATACCGTCATTGCCCCACAGCATTAGTCCATCGGGGGTGAACAACTGTGCTTTGAGCCTTTGCACATCAGTTTCTTCCTGCCAAAGCACCAGGGCGTTGCCTCCTGCCGCAAAGACCCGTGCTGCCTGCTCGTATTGACCATAGATATTATTGCCCAAACTCATGGGTTCCGGGCTAAAGACCTGTTCGCCATCTTTGTCTATGATCTGCAGATTTACTTTCAGATCTGAACCGTTGGTCAATGCAACCCACAAGACAGCGCAAGACTCATCCAGGGTCACCATATCGGAATATTGGATAAACCCTCTGCTGCCCACTTGCACCGGCAAACCGCCTGAAGAAAGGAGCTGGGCGCCTTGAGGAGAAAGGGTTTGAGCATAAATTCCGCTGGCCTCAGCGCGGAAATCCATCCAGACTACATGCAGCACGTCGTCTATGCATCTTCCGACAAAACGATAATTTGATGTATTCGGATTGGTGACGTTCATCAGATCTCTTTCCCAGAGTGTTGCGCCTGAAGAAGACAAACGTTTGGCTGTAATGACGTCCACTCCGTGGTTGAACACTACAAAGCATTCACCGTTTTCCGCAGGGTAGATGCCGAAATTGATATCATGGCCGGTATCATAGAGGCTGATGAAGTTTGGATACAGCAGTTCTCCTGTGTTAGAGAGCTTTTGCAGCAGATTTACCGATTTGGGGTAATTTCGCACACTCACATATATACAATCATCTTCAGAAGGCGTAAGTTCTATATAGCGGGCGTTCTCTTCCCCCGGGGAACACAATGTCTGTTCCGCAGCCAAAGCAGTGCCATAATAATCGTAACGGATTATGCCCGCTCTGTCGCCATGAGCAAGGCCCAGAATGATATTGTCCGCTCCGGCTGTACTGACTGCCGCATGGGGAAGGCGAATCGGCTCTGTGACTATCTCTCTGTGCCATTCCCGCAATCCCGACTTGTTGATCTTGTAAAGATGCACCATCCCACGCACTGCAGTAGTAACTGCCACGCTGCCATCGGAGAACAGGATCGCGTCCTCCAGGTAGATAGTTTCGTTCTCTGCAATGTTCATGTCCTCACCGGTCATAGTTGGCAGACCTGAGGGATTGACATATTGAATTCTGACCCTATCATCCGGATACTGCTCAGACTTCCAGACGATGAAGACACCGCCCTCGGAATCCGGAAGCAGGATAAGTTCATTTATCTGGCTGTATTCATCGGGAGAGAAAAACAACACTCCACTGTTACCCCAGTTTTGGTTGCCATTCCGGGATATCTTGCATACCCGCATGTCCCAGGAATCTGAGTAAACATAGAAGTACGAGTCCGAATTGCCGGAAATAGCTCTGACCCCCTCATCTATACTAAACTGCCATTGATCCTGCCAATCAGGAGAATAGCAGCTCATCCGATTTTGGGTCTGTTCAGAAAGACTTTGCTGCCAGTTGAGCAAGCTGTTACCATTTGGAGAAATATAAGCAGCGCCTAACCCGACGTTGTCAAAACGCTCCAATTCAAGGGGCTCCTGCCACAGGGACATGCCCCAAAGAGAAGCTCCTGCAAGCACGACCACCAGTAAGGTCAGAAACACTTTCATAAATCGCATCATTTTCCTCCACTATTCCCGAGCCTATGCGTTCCAGCATCTTGTCAATCAATTTCTGCCTCAAGCCTAGGATAGATATCCGGAGATGTGGGAGTGGGGTTCCACACGTGCCGAATCGGAATTCGGCATCCCAAAAAAAAAGCGCCAGTCGTAAAGACCGGCGCTGTCACTATTAACTATTAACCTATTAACTTATTAACCTTTTAATCTGCTAATCTGTTAATCTGCTAATCTATTTCATCATGATCATTTTCTTGGTGCTGGTATATTTGCCAGCGCTCATCTTGAAGAAATAGACTCCGCTGCCGACAGTGCGTGAGTTGCCATCGGTGCCGTTCCACACAACCGTATGGTTTCCGGCAGTCATATTGCCATTCACCAGAGTGCGGATCTTCTGGCCGGACAGGTTATAAATATCGATCCGGACAGGACCTTGTTCCTTGACGCTGAAGGCGATTGTGGTGGAGGGATTGAAAGGATTGGGATAATTCCCCTTGAGCTCGGTGATCACGGGGTTGACGTTGTCATCACCTGCGACGGGAGAACCCACTCCGGTAAGGCCGATAGCCACGATCGGAGAGCTGTTGTCGTCTGTGAGCAGAGTCAAAGTTCCGTTGAAACTACCTTCGACCGTGGGATTGAATCTCACGATCAGAGTGGCAATTTCACCGGCTGGAACGATCAGGTTCTGCAACAGGGCTCCATCCTCACCTATGTAATAGGGACTTTGGGTGCTTGCGTTCACCAAAAGGGCAGCAGTTCCGCTGTTGGTGATCACCACGGGCAATTCCTGCTCTTCGCCCACCAGGACGTTGCCAAAGGCAAGAGACGTGGTGCTGACCGAGATCACAGGGCTTCCGGCAGTTCCACCGGTGGTCGGGAAGACGATGTCATCGATCCAGGCGCAATCGCTGCCTGAGGAGACCATATTGTCTTTCACATATTCCCATTTGAAGATGTTTTGTCCGGCTTGGACGGCATAGGTGAGCTGGCTCCAGCTGTCCGTGGTTCCGCTCCAGGAATCCTTGAGGATGCCGTTGATATAGAACTTCAGGAAGTCATAGCTGGCCTCGGAGGAGACCTTCTTCCAGAATGAGATATTTGCAGCAGCCGGCACGTTCATGGATACGCTCATGGAGGTGGTCTGGCTGTGGGTGATGGTGGCTGATTTGGCTGCAGAAGAGCCATTATATGATCCGGTCACGGCAGTCCAATTCCCCCCCGTAAAGGTCCAGGGATAACTGGTAAAGGTGCCGCTCTCAAAATCTTCCATCATCAGCCCTACGGGCAGTGTATAGTTGTTGATGGCAGTATACTCTCCGCTGAAGAGCATGGCAGTGAGCTGCGCGATGGTGCCAACGGGGATCTGAGAACTGAAGGTGATCTGGTAGATATAGGATGCACTTGCGCCCACGGGGAGTTCAGAGATATTGGTCACGATCGGATCGATCAGATGATTCACATTGTTGATGACCATGGTGGCATTCAGGTTTGTGGCTCCGGCATGACCGGCATTGGTGACGGGGACAGTGACGGAAAGGGTTTCGCCCGGATCCACTCTGTCATTACCGTTGCCTTCGATCTCAGAAACCTGCAAGCCACCCCAGCTGAAAGCGGGGGCGTTAACAGTGATGCTGCGGTCATATTCATAGGTTGTGCCATTGGTGAGGCTGATCAGGATGCTGAAAGGCACCAGATGCTGATCCGGAATATTGCCTGCAATCTGCATTGCAAAACCTGTCGTGGTTGAGCCCGTTGCATTGGCAGCAATGTCACCGATCAGTTCTTCGGAAGTGAGGATGGTGACATAGGGATCTGCCGTTGTGATCTGGATCTGTGGTCCCACTGCAGGGTCTGAACCCACATTGTTCAAAGTGATCCCGAGGTTGATGGTCTCACCAAACTCGGCGATGTTATTGTTGTTATCGGTCACAGAGACACCCTCGACCACCAGATAAGGTCCGGTGGCAGGAAGGACCTGCACCAGACCCAGATAAGTAACCTTGTTCAGAGCTGTGATCGTAAGAGTCAGATCCATGGGTGACTGAGGCGGATTGGCCATGGTGAGGACTGCATTTCCGGAGGCGTCGGCAACAGTAGTGCCATAAACGGTTCCGGCAGCGGAAAGGGTCACTCTGGCAAAGGGAGCAGCCTGCACAGTGAAGCTGTTCATCCCGAGCAGCAGAACGGGAGTGAAGGAAGGATTCATGGCCACGGGGTCTTTGGTGCGCACTGCCAGAGAGGCATCACCAAAGATGGTCCAGCATTTGAATTCACTGGCTCCGCTGGTGCCATAAACTTCGATCATTTTTGAGGAGCCGTTGAAATACAAACCACCGATGGTGCGTTTGGCTTCGGCAACCAGCAGATCGACGATCTCATCCTCACCACGCATGGGAGGATTCCAACCCTGATTGATGGTGGAACCATAAAAGGCAACCGCTCCGGCAGGATTGCCGGTTGCTTCGTTGACTGATCTCAGCCAAGCTTCCGCGAAGCAGGTCTGGCTCACAAAATTGCCATTCACACAGGCCACGGAGACGATGAAGGGCAGCATGTTGTCATTGGTCAAAGCGTTGGCGTTGTTATTGTTGAACCCGGTGGTTCCCCAGGATGTGTCTGATCCGTGACCCACATAGGCCAAAAATCCTCTTCCCTGGTTGATATTGGTGCTCACCTGAGCCGCTGTGGCTCCGGTGGCTTGATACATCTGGTCCACAGAGGTGTAGCCGTAATTTAGCAGATCGGTGCGGATCAGCTCCATGTGAGCCTGATCGCTCTCACCCATGTCACCTTGTCCACCACCCCCTTCGTTGGATGCGATTCCGACGCCTTTCTGAAGCCAGGCAGCTCCGGATTGGACATCGCGTTCGTACCAGACTGAGCGGGTGATCTGAGTCTCAAGCTCGGCAACGGTCTGGGCAGAGAAACGACCCACGAAGATATCGGGATAGTTATCGCTGCCGGCAAGCAGAGCAAAGGAAGGATCGGAACCGCCGCCACCTGAGGTTAGGGACGGAACCTGCGGAGCATCACCCACGATCTGCACAAAGATCAGACCGTCATTGAGGTCATACTGATTTTGGATATATGTCTTGATCTGATTGGCGGTAGGACCGGCAACCGAGACGTCCACAACGTCCACCTGATAACCGTTCTGTCGTTTCCAATTTACCCAAGGGGTGATTGTGGCGTCAAACATGGCGTTCTTGATCACCAGGATTCTGCCGGCTTCATTGAGGCTGGGATATTTGGCCTGATTGAAATTCAGGAACATATTCTCGTAGATATCACTGAAGAACGAGCTGTAGGAGCTTTTGGGACTGGTGATGGCGTTGGTCAGATCTGTCCCGGAAAGATTCAGAGCCACTTCCAGACGTGTATAAACGCGCAGGGTTCCGGTAGCTGGATAGTAAGCAAAGGGTTGAAAGCGAACCGTGAGCCCGCGGTAATCTCTCATGATGAAAGGATCAGTGAGATAAGCCTGACCTGAGGGATAGGGCTCGGTGCCGTTGTAAAACGGAGCGAAAGTGTAGGGAACCGTGGCGGGATCGACTTCGCGGGTAAGATTACCTTTGGAGGGAGCGATCCGCATCGGAAGCTCCACATACTGGGCATCGATGATGCTCAGGGTGTAGGCTGCGGTTCCGGGAATGATGACGCTGCCTGCCAAAACCGGCACTTGGGGCAGACCGGCTTCGAGGGTGAGCCCGGCTTTCTTGAGCGTCAGATCATACCAGGTTTGACCATTGATCTGAACTGCTTCCCTGCCAAAATTACCCAGGGTCATTTCCAGAACTATACGGTTCGGGTTTGAATCTGTGACGCGGACATCGTTTTGATATCCACTCACGTTCATGTCTTCTGCGGTCAAGCCTGCCAGCAAGAGCAGGATGCCGACCACTATCAATATTCGCTTCATAAATCCTCCATGGATTATGTAATTATCTTTATAGATCATTCTGGATCAGGCGGATAAATCTGTCAAGCTGAATTCTTCCCAGCTCATTCAAACACATTCATCTGCCTCATTCAGGATAACCCATTGAAGATTATCCGGAGCTGCCCGGAAATTTGAGCAGCTCCGGAATATTCAGGTTTATTTCATGAGCATCATTTTGAGGGTCTTGGTGTAGCCCGGGCACTCCATACGATAGAGATAGACACCGCTGGCAACGCCGCGACCGTTATTATCCAATCCGTTCCAGATCACTTTGTGATTTCCGGAATTCAAATTTCCATCCACCAGGGTCTTGACCAGCTGACCCTTGAGGTTATAGATCCCGATCCGGACTCTTCCGGCTTCCTTGACGGAATAGCGGATCGAGGTTTCGGGATTGAAGGGATTGGGATAGTTACCTTCCAGTTTGGTCACGAGGGGAGCACCGGTCTGGTCATCATTGGCAACCGCTGTGGTGAGCACCAGAGTGATCTGCTGGACAGGGTTGAAGCTGTCGTTTGAACTGATGGTGATCACGTCGTTGATCTGCACTCCGGTGGTGCCAGTGGTATAGGCAACGCTGAAGATCTGGCTGCTGCCGGCAGCGAGGTTATAGCTGTAATCATCAGCCACGGTCTCGCCATTGAGCTTCAGTTCGAAAGCTGCGGGTATGCTGATCATGCCGCTAAGGGGGACGTTACCAAGATTGCGCACCGCAAAATCCGCGCTGACAGTTGTGTTCGCCGTAACATTGAGGAACTCGATGCTTTCGGTGGGCACATAGAGGATTGCAGCAGAACCGCTTCCGGAGGTCGGGAAGGTGATATCGTCGATCCAGGCGCAATCGCTGCCGCTGATCTGAGATGAGTCTTTGCTATAGGTCCATTTGAAGGTACGGCTTCCGGGGGTCACGGGATAAGTCATCTGGGCCCAGTCCTGAGTTCCGCTCCAGCTTCCTTGTTCCACATTATCGATTGAGAACTTGAGGAAGTCATAGTTGTTTTCGCTGGAGACTTTACGCCAGAAGCTGATGTTACCTGCCGCGCCAACTTGCAGGGTAAGCTGCAGACTGGTGGATCCGTTGTGTCCGATTGCGCCGGATTTGGTGGCATAGGTTCCGCTGTGGACATTGGCTCCGCCTGAAACGATGGTCCAGGGTGAGGCGCTGTTGTTGAGCCAGGGGAAGCTGGTGAAGTTATTGGCTTCAAAGCCTTCTCCGATCACGCCAACGGGGATCATCACCGTATGGTTTAGCATCTGGTTTCCGGCAGTGTAGGCAATACCCAGGGGGATCACGGTGCCATCGGCAATTCCGGTTCCAAGAGTGAGGATAAAGCTCATCGGGATGTTTCCCTGCACAGGGATTCCAGGCATGATGAAACTGCTGTTATCAAGCGTGGCATTGGCAAAGGCCAGCAGAAGATCAAGCTGACCGCTGCCGGATACAACGTGCCCTGTGTTGCCGATATTAACGGTAACCGTAACGTTTTCACCGGCTTCGTTGAAGCCGTTGCCATTGGCATCG
>JAKLEY010000026.1 GCA_022711455.1 Candidatus Cloacimonadota bacterium | reverse complement strand
GAAGATAGCGGAGTTTCTGGAAGGCCACAAGCATGTGGAAAAGGTGAACTATCTGGGTCTGAGCTCCCATCCTCTGCATCAGGTGGCAAAAGACTATCTGCTGCTGGTGGATTCCGAGCTCGACAGCGCGGATGGCAAGCCCGTCAACCGCTTTGGACATCTGATGTCCTTTGAGGTGAAAGGCGGTGCCGAAAGCGCGCGCAAGGTCTTCGACGGATTTGAGCGCATCTGGCGTGCCACCGATCTGGGCAGGATCAAATCCGTTGCCACCATCCCTGCGATCTCCACGCACTCCCAACAGGGTGAAGAGGGACGCAAACTAGCAGCTATCCCTGCCAATCTGATCCGCCTCAGCGTGGGCGCGGAACATCCGGATGACGTGATCAAAGATCTCGATCGCTCTCTGGCAGTGCTGGACGGCAAACCCATAGTCGAAACCTCGCCGGATTACTCTGCCGGGGGAGCTTCTTCCGCGCGTTTACGCAAGTAAGAACGGAGTTTTATCGATGCTCTATTATTCCACCAACCATAAAGCGGCGGAAATCAGCTTTCCGCAAGCCTTGCTTCAGGGTTTGGCTGAAGACCGGGGATTGTATCTGCCAAGATCGATCCCCGTGCTCAGTCCGGACGAACTGCGTTCCCTGAAAGGGCTGGACTATCCCGAACTGGCTTTTACAATCCTGTATAAATTCCTGGCAGAAGACATTCCGACAGAAGAGCTTAGATCTCTGGTTAAGGATGCCTATAACTTCAGTGTTCCTCTGGAACCGGTGACCGCAAGGCAGTTTGTGCTGCGTCTGGATCAGGGCCCCACAGCGTCGTTCAAGGATTTTGCAGCCCGGATGATGGCGCGCCTGATGCAGTATTATCTGCAGCGTGAACACCGCAAATTGCTGATCCTGACCGCAACTTCGGGAGACACCGGAAGTGCAATTGCCAACGCCTTTTACGGTTTGGACAGCATCGATATTCTGGTGCTGTTTCCGCTCTCTGAGGTGACCGCGCGGCAACGCAAACAGATGACCACTTTGGGTAAAAACATCCGGATAGTAGGCATCGACGGCAAATTCGACGATTGTCAGGCGCTGGTCAAACAAGCCTTTTCTGATCCCGCTTTGGCTGAGCTGAACCTCTCTTCTGCCAATTCCATCAATATCGGACGCCTCCTGCCCCAAAGCGTCTACTATTTTTGGGCTTATTCGCAATTGGCGGAATACCCCGAACCTGCCGTGTTCAGCGTTCCCTGCGGCAATTTCGGTGATCTGATGGGTGGCTTGATTGCCAAAAACATGGGTCTTCCGGTGCATAGATTTGTCGTTGCCACCAATGCCAATGATGAATTCCCGCTCTACCTCAAAACCGGGGAATACAAAGTGATCGCGCCTTCGCGGAATTGCATCTCCAGTGCCATGAACGTTGGTCATCCCAGCAACGTCGCAAGGCTGATCGCGCTCTACGGAGGAGAGATGGACGAAAGCGGCAGGATCCTGATCCAGCCTGATCTTCAGGCCATCCGTAAGGACCTCTTCGGGGTCAGCGTTTCGGATAGTGAGACCGAAGAGACCATCATCTCTGCCTGGAAAGATCATAAGCTGCTGCTGGAACCGCATGGGGCCGTGGGCTGGAAGGGCCTGAGCTCCTATCTGCAAGAGCATCCGCAAGATAGGGATAAGCTCTGCGTTTCTCTGGAAACTGCCCATCCTGCCAAATTCCCGGAAAAGATCATTGATCTATTGAATTTCGATCCCGAATTGCCGCCTTCACTGCATGATCTGGAAAGCAAAGAAGAATATGTCTCCAAGATGGAGAACAGCTACAATGCCTTCTCCAAACTACTGAAGGAGAATTATTAATGAAGACCATCATCATTCTGGGCGATGGTATGGCGGATTATCCGATTCCGGAATTGGGGAATAAAACCCCGCTGCAGGCTGCTCACAAACCCAATATCGACCGTTTGGCAGCTCTGGGACGTAGTGGCAGATTGGCAACCGTCCCTCCGGATCTTCCGGCAGGCTCGGAAGTGGCAAATCTGGCTGTGCTGGGTTACGACGTCCATAAGGTCTACAACGGACGCGGAGTGCTGGAAGCCGCTGCCAGTGGAGTTCCGGTGCAGGCAGACGATCTTGCCATGCGCTGCAATCTGCTCTGCCTGGAGAATGAGCGCATCAAAAACCACTCCGCGGGGCATATCAGCACCCCCGAAGCGCATCAGCTGATCGAGGCTTTGAATTCCGAATTGGCCGATGACAGGATCCGCTTTTACCCGGGGGTCAGCTACCGGCATATTTTGGTGATTAAAAACGGCAATGCAAAGCTGAAACTCACTCCTCCGCATGACGTCCCCGGAACCCTTTGGCGCAGCGTCGTGCCTCAATCCTCTGCCCCGGAAGGAAATGAAACCGCAGCTTTGCTAAACGATCTGATCCTGCGTTCTCAGGAGATCCTGGCGCATCACCCGGTCAATCTGGAGCGGATCAAGAATGGCAAGGATCCGGCAAATTCTGCCTGGTTCTGGTCTGCCGGAAAGCGTCCCCAAATGCAGACTTTCCAGGAAATGTACGGTCTTTCCGGAGCCGTGATCTCTGCGGTCGATCTGCTGCATGGGATCGGAGTCTATGCCGGACTGGAAGTGATCCATGTGGAAGGCGCCACCGGGCTTTCGGATACCAATTATGCGGGTAAGACCGCTGCAGCGCTGGATGCGCTCAAACGCGTGGATTTTGTCTATCTGCACGTTGAAGCCCCGGACGAAGCAGGACACGAAGGCAATGCCAAACTCAAGACCCGCTGCATTGAAGACCTCGACCAAAAGGTGGTCAAACCCATCTTGGAAGCTGCTCTGGCCTCAAGCGAACCCTTTCAGATCGCCTTTTTGCCGGATCACCCCACCCCCTGTTCGACCCGCACCCACAGCTACGACCCGGTTCCCTTCGTGATCTTCACTCCGGGTACAATTCCGGATGCAGTTTCACGCTATGATGAATTCAGCGCGGAAGCCGGGATTTTCGGTCTGATCCATAATGGAGAGTTTTTCCGGCTGCTGTATCCGTGAGCTAAGACTCTCACCACCCCACTATTGAATTTAAACCAGTGAGAACATACGCCTAAGTGCGTAGACTACCTCGTTTACGCTGCGATTTTTAATCCCCAGTTCATTCAGGGGTAGGTGATCCTTTTCCAGCAGGCTAATGAATCCTTGCATATCACTTGCAATCTCCGTGTCAAGACTGATCCGGGTCTGAGGTTGGAGAATCTGATACAGCCTGAGGATGTCATTTTTGTGCTTGTTGATCTTTTTTGAATCTATCGGCTCACCATGCAGTTTGCGCTCTCTGAGATCGAGCCAGGCTTTGGCTTTGAAAACGATCAGGTATTCAGGTTTTAGGCAGGAAAGACCCCCGGCAAAGTAGCATCCTCGCTTTAGCAATCCATAGTATCCATCGTCAAGCATGATAGCTGAGAGACTGGAAAGGTCTTGATCCACGGGAATCGGTACCAGGACACCTGCGTAGTCCTCGCCTAAGAGATCAGGCTTTCTGGAAAAGAGCTCGATCATCCCGGGGTATTCATTGCGGGTGGGCTTTTCGAACCGGTAATATTGATGCTTGCCTTGTGAACTGCTTTGATTTGTGTATCCACCCTCTCTGATAAAACTCCAAAAGGCTCGAACAAAAGCCGGATCAAGAGCTTCCACTATCAAAACCATATCAATATCATGAGTCATGCGAAAATCCTGTTCGAGTTCTGAAAATGCCACGCTGCAGGCTGCAGCACCTATAATGACATACTGGTCTCTGAACCCGGCAAAATTTCGCGCAAAGAGATCAAGACCCTTCACCATGTGAAGACCTCCAACATTTCTTCCAGACAGATTTGGGTTCGCTCATCCGGATCATCAAGCATTGACAGATACAGAGAAAGCGGATCTACACTGAAACCGTCTCCCAGCAGGTCAGGATCGTAGTTCCAGGCTTGTATCAGGATAGACCCATGCCAGGCATATGGCCTGCTATCCAATGTTTTTGACAGATTTTTAAACGTGGCAACAGAGCAGGCAAATACCGGAATTTCGGGCTCTGCAATTCTGGAGAAGAGAGACAATGCGGATAAACCTGCCCGGGGGTACTGGACGGCCATTTTGCTCTCACCGGAAAACCAGGCAAAAGATTTCACCGGGCTGCTGAGGTAGGGCAGCAGCCTCTGCCACAGTTCTTTACCCATTGATGTCCAAGAGCAGATTTGAGATTTATTGATAGATTTACATGATAGAATCCCCAGCCCGCTCAATTCACTGATCACTCGTGAAGCGGTTGCAGTGGAATAGCCCATTTTGTTAAACAAGTCAGTGTTGCTGAAATCTCTGTAAGTTCTGTTCAGGAGCGGATGCAAAGCGCTCACTTGGGACAAAGGAGCCAGAGACTTGACCCTTGGTTTCTCTCCTGAATATCGTTCCTTGAAATCCATAGCCAACTCCGGCAGATAGAGCTGTTGCCCCGGTATTATGAAGGACACTCGGTATTTGATCAGGTCTCTCCTGCTGTCTTTGGCTAAGGAATTTGCAGTATAGATAACAGGAATTTGCAGCTGTTTCCCAATGGTTTCAAGCCTGGTTTTCAATTGAGAAGGACTAAACTCTGTGTCTGGGCCCTCACCAACCAATAGGAAGTCTCTGGATTGAACCCGCATGCCATAGAAAACAAATGCTGAGGCTAAATATGCCGGCAATACGTCATCGTAATTCAAACTGTAACCGAAACTTACGTTCAGCCCCAACACTTTTTTCAGGTAAACTTCTATAGGCTGCAATGCAATGTCTTTCATCATATCCTCACTTTCATGATATAATCTCATTTACAAGATATATGAAAGCGAGATTGTGTCAAGTAATTTATTCTCTATAAGTGAATTATACGAATTCCATATTGTAAAGTCATATATATGAGCAAGTGCATAAATGCATCAGGACTTCTGAGGTAAGCGTGTCAAAGTATTCAACAACTGCCTTTTCAAGTTGTTTCAAAGAATCATAAAGTCTATTGTGCAGGGTGTTTCTCTTGATCATTTTCCATAGTCTTTCAACGGGATTCAGCTCTGGGGAATAGGGCGGTAGAAACCAGATCTCAACATTCTTAGGAACCGCCAGGTCTTTAGACTTATGCCAGCCAGCCTGATCCATTATCAGAATGATCTCCTTCCCGTCCAGCGACTGACTCAATTCATCAAGATAGATCTGCATCATTTCGGTGTTCACAAAAGGAAGCAGAAGGTGGAAACCATCTCCATTGCTGGGCGCTACGGCAGAATAGGCATAGAAGTTTTGATAGCTCTGTCTGACCTTCCCTGTGCATTGAGTTCCCTTTTTAGCCCATCTCCGGCAAAGTGATGACTGTAGCCCAAATCTCCCTTCATCAAAGAAATAGATTGGCTTACGAGAACTTTCAGGTTGCGCGTTAATGCGATCTAGAGTTTTTTTTAAAGTCAGACCTTTCCTGTTCGGTACTTTTGGCGTGAGTGGGCCGAGGTTTTCTTATAACATAGCGCATCTTCCTGAGCGTATTGGACAAGGCTGACTTCTTGATCACAATGCCAAACTCGGTGTTGATGTATTGGCTGATGGTGTCCAGGGTCCAGTTGATTGCCTTGCCATCCGGGGTTTCACCCGAATCAAGCCATTTCGATATCTGCTCCATGTGCCTGTCTTCCAGGATCGCTTTCCGGTGTCCTTTTGGCTTGTCTTGAAGACCCTGTATCCCATGCAACCTGAACAACTCAACCCACTTATAAACCGTTCTGGTCTGCGTATTGAACAATGCGGCGATGTCCTTTGCCTGTTGATTGCTGTACCCTCTGATCGCCAATAACTTCATTACAAGGCGACTATCTTTAATCTCTGATAACGCCTCATCCGCTTTCAGGAATACCTCCTGCAACGATTCGTCTTTGGGTCTTGGCATCTTGCCTCCAGTATTTAGATTCTGGAGACAAGATAATCAGTATATGTGATTTGTCAATATGGAATTTGTATTATACTTAATAAGGCAGTTTCACTATTGGCCTTCATTATCCATTCTTCCCTGATATTGCCCCCCATCATACCGCTTCAGCCAAGTAAAGGGGAGCGGCTTGACCGGGTGATCATCACCGGGAAGTCCTGCTCCAGCTTCTATTCACACAAAAAAAGGGGGTGGAAAATCTCCACCCCCGGTTGATTACTAATTTTCTTATTTAACAGGAGGCAGGGTGGCTGCTTCCACCTTGTAGAAAGCCTTTTCCCAGCCTTGATTATCTTCATACTGGCTATCGTAGGTACTTCCAATCAGGGAATATTCTCCATTGGGGTCACTCGCTCTGTAAATGTGGTAGATATCTGCATCGGGGATGATTTCCCAATCCAGCAGCGTGCCTGAGGCAGTTCGGGAGATGCTGACCACAGGGGTCTGCAGCGAGCTGATCACCCGGTTCACGATCACAGTCACATTGTCAGAGGCTTGTAAATAGCCATCTGTCACGCTGAATGTGATGACTTCCTCTCCAAACCAACCCGGTTCGGAAGTAATTGTGACCCAAGAGCCATTTATCGCAATACCCAGATGGATATTTCCGGCGAAACTCAGGTAGAGCGGATCCTGATCGGGATCGCTGATAAAGGGAGAGAAATCCACCGTCAGGCTGCTGTCCTGATCCAGGCTGAAGCTGAGTGGAGCGTTGAGCACGGGGGCGTTATTGAGCACGTTGAGGGTGACCGGAATGCTGATGGTGAGATGGTTGGGATCGTTGGAAGTCCCGGTGATCGCTGTAACATAGGTTCCGGGAACAAGACCCGTGGTGTTGAAACCGATAGCCAGATCGAGCTGATCTCCTCCCACAATTATGCTGCCGCTATAGCTGCTGCCACCATTGATGCTGATCCAGGTGGCTGTTTCTGAGAGCTCGAAATCAGCGGTCATATTTCCAAGATTGTTCAGCGACAGGGTTCGGGTGGAACTATCTCCATGTGTGAGATTCTCTGTGAAACTGTCTGGACTGAGCGAGATCACCGGACTCAAAACTCTCAGGCTTACACCTATGCTGAACATAGGGAACTCAGGATCGTTGGAAATCCCTTCCAGCATGGTGCTGTAAATCCCGGGAGCAAGACCGGAGGAATCGTATCCCAGATCGATATTGTGAGGAAGTCCGCCCGACGCGATAAGATCAGCAACGCTGTCTCCCCCGTTCAGACTGAGCCAGGAGGCACTGACCGGAACGCTGATGCTGTAGTCCAGAGGCAGATTTCCAAGGTTTGAAACAGTCAAAATCTGGGTTGTGGAAGCTCCCAGACCCAGATCTACGCTAAAGTGATCATTATTCAAACCCAGAACGGGATTGCCGCCCTGTCCGGTCACAGCGATGTTGACCGGGTCTCCGGCAGCGTTGTGAGTTATTACAACATTGCCATTATAAGGCTGAACCAGGGTGGGATTGAAGCTGAGGCTGAAGCTCTTCGAACCCGCGGCATGAACAGAATAGCTGAGCTGATTGCGATTGGAAGATTCCGTAGTGAGGGGGGAGCTATTTTTGGCTGTGAGCGCAAGAGCCTGCCTGCCGGGAAGTTCAGCTACAGTATAGCCTGCAGGAGTAGTGATCGTTCCGCTCAGAGTGGCTGTTCCGGGATTCTCGATCATGAATTGCTCAACTGCAGTCTCACCAAGGCTGACAACTCCATAATCCAGAGCGGTGGGGATGACTATGATCTCCGGACTTGCAATCGACATCTGCACATTCACTTGCGTGGATGGGTGCTGAGGATCGTTTGAATAGATGGTAAGCAGTGCTTCATAGGTGCCGGGAGCCATCCCAACTGCAGAGAAATTGCCGGTGATGACTTGGGAGGCACCCCCGGGGATCGTTCCAGCGCTCAGATCTGTATTGAACCATGGGATCGGGGGAATTGCTTCGTTGAGAGCGATGATTCCGGTCAGGATGTGTGGCTCTGTGCCATAGATATCGCCATCCATTTGCCAGGAGAGAGAGAGTGGACCGCTAATTACGGCAGGAATAGTGACGTTCACAGTTGCAACAGCAGACTCTCCGCCGTGGATGATACCCCATTGTCCTCCGGCAGCGTCATACCAATTTATGGTTATACCGGTTCCGGAAGTCAGATCTGGAGTCAGTACTCCGCTGGAGCCCCCTACAAAGGTGGAAGCGCTGTTTACTATCACTCCGGCGGGGAAGGTGATATAGATATCTTCCAACCACTCATCATCAGTACTGGCGTTATAAGCGGTAAATACCCAATCCTGACTCGTGCCGGGAGTATAGTCCGCCACATCCACAGTCAGGGTCGAGCCTGCGATATTGCGCGGGGCTGGTGGCGCTGCCACTTCAACCGCAGACAGAGTATAGCTCAGTTCTCGTGAACCGGTGTTGCTGATCGTAAAGCTATCCGTGCCTTGGGCCCCGGGAAGCAGGCTTATATCCATGCTATTTGTGTTCAGGGAGATCGTGGGCGGGATGTAGCCTTGCCCGGTGAGCACAATATTCACCGTAGAGTTGTTTACTGCATTGGTATTGATCACCAAATTCCCATTGTAAGCTTGAACAGCCGTGGGGATGAAGCTGAGGTTATAAGTGGCTGTTGCTCCGGCCGGAATGCTAAGGTTGACCACATTACGGGAGGATGTCTGCAGAATGGGGTCAGAGGCTGTCTCATTTCTCGCTAAAGCAACGGAATAGCCTGCAGGGGTGGAGATTGTGCCCGTAAGCGTCTGATTACCGGTATTCTGGACTGTGAATTGATTAACAGCCTGAGCATTTACAGCTACTTCACCGTAGCCTATGTTTCCGGGAGAAGCAATGATCATGGGTCCACTGGCAACTGCAGTCATAGATAGTTTCAGATTGGGGCGGATGGTGCTCAGATCTCCACCGGTGAAAATATTCCTCTCATCCACGGTATCACTGCGGACTGATCTGTAGCCATTGGTCACGGTGGAGTATTGGACTGTTCCCGTTGAATAATATGTGGCTACCAGATTGAATGCGGTATCGATCACAAGATTATCCACTCCATTCCAGAGGAAGGGTGTGGTGAGTGTAAGCATTTCATAGCCACCCGCAGTCGGCATGTAGGAGGCAGCTGTGTACACAGTGGTCATATCTGTCGCATTCTGCCAGGTTGAAACGTCTGCTGCGGGGGTATGTTTCATCCGTACAATCCAGTCTGGCAAGGCAAGAGTTGGGGCAGTGGCTATATAAAAACCAAGCTGAGTGATGTTCATTGGACCGACGACACCTGCGGCATTGAGCTCAGCCTTTGTATATATGGACTGACCATGTAAGCTCTTGTAATAGATATTGATGGGACAGGCAACCGTTGATCCGGTGATGGCTGTACCTGATCCCAGGATCACTGTGGCTGGAACGACCGCTGTAGGCATCGCCTGAGCTGTGTTTGAGGCTGAGGATTCACCGTTGGGGCTGGTGTAGAGTGTGGTCACGTAGTAGGAGTAGGTCGTTTCGTTTACCACCCCGGTGTCGTGATAGGTCAATCCGGTGACTGTGGTCACAGGGTTGCCGTTACGGTATATCTTGTATCCACTGACGGTAAATCCGGTCACGGCTGTCCAGGCAAGATCCACGAAAGAATTACCCGCAACAGCGGTCAGATTTGCGGGTGCTACCGCATTGGGAATCGCATTCGAAGTTGTTGTCGGGTCAGATATACCACCGGCATAGACGGCTGTCAGATAATAGGCATAAGAACTGCCGTTTGTAACAGCGGTATCGATATAGCTCAGTGTCGTCACTGTGGTGAGCAGATTGCTGTTCTTGTATATCCTGTACCCGGTGGGAGTTCCTGAAACTGGAGCCGACCAGGTGAGCCTGACAGCGTTGTGACTGGAGCTGGTTGCAAAATTCTGCGGAGGTGCATAATACACTCCATGGGGAGGGAAGATTATGTGATCCAGCCAGGCAAAGTCAGATCCGCCATCAACCGAACTGTCCTTGGAATAGGTCCAGCTGAAAGTTCTGCTACCGGCAGTCACCGGATAGCTTGCGGATGCCCATCCGGCCTCACCGGACCACTGAGCTTGCTGCACTCCGTCTATGTAGAACCGCAAATAGTCATAGTTCCCCTCTGAAGAAACCTTGTAATAGAAGCTGATATTACCCGCGGACGAGACAAGCATCGGCAGACTGAGGGTTGTGGAGCCACTGTGGGTGATGTCTCCGCTCTTGGCGGCATAGGTGCCGGAGAACTTTTCCGAGCTCTGCACTGTCCAGGGGATAGCGCTGCTATTGGTCCAGGAAAAGGCAGAGAAGTTTCCGGTCTCAAAACCTTCTTCCGCCGGAGCTAAAAGGGTGATGCTGATGGATCGGGAAGCAGTTTTGTTGCTGTTATCGGTAGCAACCGCCATGATCGTGTGAGCTCCACCTGTGCTTCCGGTACTATTCCAAGCCCAGGCATAAGGCGAACTGCTGTCTGTAAGCTGAAGCGCTCCATCCAGATAGAACTTCACGTTGGTGATCGTGCCATCTGTATCCGTGGCAGTTGCGGTCACGTTTATCGTGGAGTTGAGATCAAATACCGCACCGTTTGCGGGAGCTGTAATAGTAAGGCTCGGAATGGTCGGATCAGCGGCCAGCAGAGCCTGGTAGGCATTTATCCGCCCCGTTCCAAGCTTTCCGATATATGCAGAATTCACTCCGTAGTGATTGTCTGTGGTCGATTTGATTATGTCAGCAAGCTCAGTATTGGACATGATGCGGCCATTCCGATAGGCATAGGACAGCACCAATGCAGCCACTCCGGAAGTATGGGGGCAGGCCATGGAAGTTCCCTGATAGAAACCGTAGGTGCTTGCAGACCAGCAACTGAGCACTCCCTGAGCCGTGACTGTATCGGTCTCTCCCCCGGGAGCAGAAACATCCACCCAGGTGTCATAGTTTGAATACCAGGCTTTGGTGTCGGTGTGCGTAGTTGCGGCAACGGAAAAAGTTCCGCTGTAACAACCGGGCCACCACTGACCGGAAGAGCCGCTATTACCAGCGGCATAAATGGTGATTCCTCCGTTCATGACCGTTCCGCCACCATTTGCGTTAAAATAATCTATGGCATCCAGAACTACTTGATCGTAGGTTCCAACGTTAGTATAGCCCCAGCTGTTCTGCGAGATGGCAGCGCCGTTGTCAGCTCCGTAGATGGGCGCTAATTCATGACCGCCACTGCCGGTTGTGGGACCAAAAACCTGAGTACTCATCAACCGGACTCCGTTTCCGGAACCCGAACCACCGGCAACTCCTGCGACACCAACTCCGTTGTTGGTTACACCTGCAACCGTACCTGCCACATGGCAACCATGGTCTCCGGCAACTATCGCGGAAGTGCTTTGATAAAAGTTGTAGCCATAAACGTCATCCACATAGCCGTTGTTGTCGTCATCGATGCTGTTGCCGGCAATCTCTCCCGGGTTCAACCACATATTGGCAGCCAGATCCGGATGATTGGATTGGACACCCTGGTCCTGAATGCATACAACCACGCTTGAATGCCCTTTTTCAATGTCCCAGGCTTGTGGAAGATCGATATCGGCATCGACTGTGCCACCGGTTTGTCCGGTGTTGTTATAGTGCCACTGTTCGCCATAGCGGGGATCATTCGGGGTCCAGCGGGTGAGGGTTTCCTCGATGGCAGCGACCTCGTCTTTATTGAGGCTGAGCATCTGCTTTTTATACTCCGGCTCTGCCCACTGCACTGCATCTTTCAAACTACGATAGGCCATCACGAGTTCACGGATATCAGTGCTGCTGTCGTATTCCAGTTCAAACCAGAGATGCAAGCCCCATTCGACGTGGCGCCAGCCCCATTTCTTGTTTTTGGAGCTATCTCCAAAGACGGGCTTGATCCGGGTAATTCCCAGAGCCTGGCTCATTTCGTCCAGTTCCGGAATACCAAAACTCTCCAGACTGCCGTCCGGATAGCGGTAGCTCTGCACCTGATCTGAATAAACTTCACTCAGTTTGATCCTGAGATGTCCCATTTCCATAGCTGTGTCAGGCACTTTATAAATATCGATGAATGGACGCTCTCCAAAGCTGGGAGCGGCGATGAGTCCGCACGTGGCAAAGATCATAAGCAACGCGAAGAGGCAAATTTTCCACAGTTTCATAGTTTTTTTTCTATCTCCTGATGTCCGGGTTTGATTGCCGTAGATTATAATATCACATTTCAGTTATCAGTATTTCCATATCTGATTGTGCTACAAAGAGCAGTGGGTAGAAATATTATTTTGCATCTCGAATCGGGATATATTATCTGTCAATTATTTTGTGCGATTTAGGTACAAAGTCGATGAAAACCAAGACAGAGGCTGAGCCTGCCCCTCCTGACCCATTTAGAAAGCTTTTTCTGACTCCTAACCCAGAAGCATGTTCAAGTAGTTATCAGAATTTAGCTTATGTGTCTCTGCCTCAAGCCGACCGTAGCCGGAACGTGAATTTGATCAAGAGAAAAGTGCATATTTATAGAGCCTGAAAAGCGGATCGGCAAAGGGAACGAGCGCCAAACTCAAATTACGCAGATATGCATAACGCAAGTTTGCGTAATCGCTGATGACAAAAACTTGAACCCGTCTTAACGCTATCCAATCTAACGGAGCTCTTCTTCTCTAATGCATTCGTGCCCTTTCGTGAGCTTTCATTTGTGCTCATTCGTGGGGGCTTCCCAAAGAAAAAGCTTGACTCTGCACTCTAAGTAATTTCACATGGGATTATAAAGTTTTAGTAACAGATTAGGATAGGATTAATGGTAGGAATTGTTTTTTCATACACCACGATCGGGATCGATGCCCAGCAGATCTCGGTGGAATGCGACTCGACCGGAACCCAGTTTGGAGTGAACATTGTGGGCATGGCTTCAAACTCCGTGAAGGAAAGCAAGGACCGGATCTTTGCCGCGGTGAACAATTCCGGGCTCACCACTCCCAGCCGGCGCTACACCATCAATCTGGCTCCGGCGGATATCAAAAAGGACTCTTCCGCGCTGGATCTGCCGATCGCAATCGCCCAGCAGCAGAGCATCGGTAAACTTTCCGTGGAATACCTGAAAAAGATCGCAGTCATCGGAGAACTCTCTTTGGATGGGAATGTGCGCCCTGTCAACGGGGTTTTACCCATTGCCCTGCAGGCTAAAAAAGACGGGATCGACACTCTTTTGGTGCCTTGTGAAAATGCAGAAGAAGCCGCTATCATCGAGGGCTTGACCGTGATCCCGATCTCCTCATTACGTGAGACCTTTGACTATCTGTCGGGTGAGATCAGGATCCCCGCTGCCAAGGTCGATCGTGACAAGATCTTTCAGGTTTTGAATGATTTTCCTCTGGACATGCACGATGTGAAGGGTCAGTTTCAGGTCAAGCGCGCGTTGGAAGTCTCTGCGGCAGGGGGACATAACCTCCTGATGATCGGTCCTCCCGGAAGCGGAAAAACCATGCTGGCCCGCAGAGTGCCCACGATCCTGCCGGAACTCTCTTTGGACGAGGCTTTGGAAGCCACCAAGATCCATTCCGTAGCAGGTAATTCCAAGGATTTCCGCAATGGCATTTTGACCACCCGTCCCTTTCGCAGTCCGCATCACACGATTTCTGACGTCGCCCTGATCGGAGGCGGAGCCTTCCCCAAACCGGGAGAGGTGAGCCTTTCGCACCGGGGAGTGCTGTTTTTGGATGAACTGCCGGAATTCAAACGCGGGGTGCTGGAAGTGCTGCGTCAACCCATGGAAGACGGAGTGGTAACGATCTCCCGGGCTGTGACCAGCCTTAATTTCCCGGCTGAATTCATGCTCATCGCTTCCATGAACCCCTGTCCCTGCGGTTATTTTGGGGCAAATATCCCCAATCACGTCTGCGGTTGCCCTCCCGCTTTGATCCAAAAATACCGCAGCAGGATCTCCGGCCCGCTGCTGGACCGCATCGACATCCACGTCGAAGTGCCCACCGTAGGCTATGCGGATCTGGCTGCCCTGCCCACCGGGGATACCTCCCAGCAGATCAGAACGCGGGTCAATCTGGCACGGCAGATCCAACGTGAACGCTTTGCCAAAGACGGGATCTATTGCAACACCCAAATGAGCTCCAAACTCCTGCGTAAATATTGCAAATTGGATGCCCAGAGCCATGCCCTGCTGCAGAATGCCATCGATAAACTGGGCTTTTCCGCCCGCGTCTTTGACCGTATCCTCAAAGTTTCCCGTACGATAGCCGATCTGCAGGGGCTGAGCGAGATCCACAGCGAGCATATCTCCGAGGCGATCAATTACCGCAGTCTGGATCGGAAATACTGGGGTTAAACCCTATTTCGCAGAACATAATCCGCAAATCAGCCCTTCATTGCAGACCATGATCTGCTAAGCGGGGATAGGCAGGTGGATTTTCTGATGCGGCACGAAGTTTCCCTGTGACCCTCCCGCATGCCTCCGGCACGCCTCAGGGATGCTGCAGGCACCACCGTGCCGGAAGGATGCCGGAGGCATGGCAGAGGCATTCCGGATCACCGCAGTCAAGACTAAACCAGGCTATTGGATACAAATCACCGAAAGTTTGGACAGATACAGGTGCATATGTCCAGAAAATCTGGTTTTTTTGGACATATGGACTATCGTATGTAGAGAAAATGCTGTTTTATTGGACATATCGCAAGCGGATCGAAACATCGAATCTTAATTGCACGAGGATCTAAGATGAAGAATAGCCTGTTAAACCTGCCCCCGGTAGCTGATCTGGAAAGCAAGAGAGTTCTGCGCAAGGTGGCATCCGCGCATCGTTATCTGGCTGAGCTGAAGGGTGTTTCAGCCACCATCCCCAACCAAAACATTCTGATCAACACTCTCTCGCTTCAGGAAGCAAAAGACAGCTCTGCCATTGAGAACATCATCACTACTCACGATGATCTGTTTCGGGAGGAGGTCTTCCCGGAACACGCTTTAAACGCTGCGGCAAAAGAAGTGGGGCATTACGCATCTGCTCTTAAGGTTGGCTTTGCTCTGGTCCAAAATACCGGAATGCTAAGCTGCAATCATATAATTGAGATCCAGGCAACCATGATGAAGCATAGTGCCGGCTTCAGAAGACTTCCCGGAACAGAGCTGAAGAACCAGGAAACCGGAGAAACTGTCTACACACCCCCCCAAGACCCCCGGGAGATTGTGGATCTGATGTCTGGTCTTGAGAAGTATATCAACGAAAACACCTCCTCAGATCTGGATCCTCTGATCAGGATGGCAGTGATCCATTATCAATTTGAGAGCATCCACCCTTTCTATGACGGGAATGGCAGAACCGGGCGCATCATCAACGTTCTGTATCTTGTTCTTGCCGGGCTTCTGGACGCTCCGGTGCTTTATCTCAGCCGCTATATCGTCCTGCATAAAACAGAGTATTATGATCTCCTCAAAAGAGTTAGAGAAGATGGCGCCTGGGAAGAATGGATCATGTTTATGCTGAATGCCGTTGAAGAAACATCCAAACGCACAATTATCATGATAGAGGAGATCCGGAAAGCACTCCGGGATTACAAGCACACTATTCGGGCAAAACACAAGTTTTATTCACAGGATCTGATCAACAATCTTTTCTCCCATCCTTACACCAAAATTGAGCTGATCATGCGTGATCTAAAGGTCGGAAGGCACACGGCAAGCAAGTATCTGGACGCGCTATGTGAGGAGGGCTTACTCACAAAACAGAAGATAATCCGTTCCAACTATTATATAAATAACGCGCTGTATGGGATCCTTACAGGGATCAACTAAAGGAGTCAGCATGAGAGAATTAGCGTTTTTACTGATCATGGCCTGCGCGCTTGTCGCAGGTCTGGGAGCTTCCACTGCGAAGCCATTTGACTACTCTTCCGCCTGGAAGGAGATCGAAAAACTCCAGAACGATGGACTACCCAAATCCATGGCTGCAAAGGTCGATTCGCTTTATGCCGCGGCTCTGCGGGAACAGAAAACTGATCAGCAGATCAAAGCCCTGATCTACCAGCTCACGATCCTGCAAAACGTGGAAGAGTGGTCGGAACAAAAGGCCATCGAAAAGGTTCGCGCGCAGATCAATACAGCCTCCGAACCTGCCGCTTCGATCCTGCACAGCATGCTGGCTCAGCTCTATTGGAGCTATTACCAGAGCAACCGTTACCGCTTTGGAGAGCGCACTGAAACCGTGAATTTCAAACAGGACGACATCGCCACCTGGGATCTCAAAAGCCTCACCAAAGAGACGATCCGGGAATACCAGCTCTCCCTCTCCCAACCTGAACTCCTGCAGAGATTTGAGATCTCGCAATATCCCGCTTTTGTGACTTTCGGCGGCAAGGAAGAGCAGCTCCTGAGGCCCACCCTGTATGACTTTTTGGCACACC
>JAKLEY010000258.1 GCA_022711455.1 Candidatus Cloacimonadota bacterium | reverse complement strand
CTGCGATTCTTATCTCCTTTGGAGCGATGGCTTTAAGCTTTCTGCTGGTCAGGGTTGTCGATCGGCGGATCGGTCAATCACTTGATATCAGGATTGGAGACAAATTATGAAGATAAGTCTCAACGAAATGGTGTTTTACGGTTACCATGGAGTTCACGAGGAAGAGCGGGCATTGGGCCAGCGTTTTATCGTGACCGCGGAGCTGTTTACGGATAACAGGCTGGACGAACAAGTGCGCAAACTTGAGGATACCATAGACTACACCAGAGTCTATGCCGATATCCGTGAGATCGTGGAGACCAGCCAGTTTCAGCTGCTGGAGTGCTGTGCCAATGCCATAGCGGACAGATTGATGCAAGGTTATCCCCTGCTGCAGCAACTTACGCTGAAGATACAAAAGCCCTCGGTTCCGATTCCGGGCATCCTGAATAGCGTGGAAGTGGAGCTGTCCCGGAGCCGCTGAAGATGAAAGTCTATCTCTGTCTCGGTTCAAATCTGGGTGATTCAAGGCAGTTGATCAACCAGGCGCTCGGTTTGATCGGTCTTTTGCCGGATTCACAGCTTTTACGAAAGTCTTCCCTGATCGAGACTCAGCCCTATGGAAACGTCTATCAGCCTGTGTTTTGGAATCAGGTCGCGGAGCTGGAGACCAGGCTCAAACCGCATGATCTGCTACACCGGCTGCAGGAATTCGAAGCAAAAATGGGCAGGGTTCGCACCATCAAATGGGGACCTCGCCTGATCGATCTCGATATTCTGTTCTATGGCAAAAAGATACTCAATGATCACGATCTGGTCTTGCCTCATCCCGATCTCCAGCATCGTGAATTCGCCCTCAGATTGCTGAGGGAACTGATCCCAAGCTTTAAGCATCCAATATTAAATAAAAATATTGCTGAGCTATATAAGGAGCTGCAGCAGAAGGAAACTAAATGAGCGCACTTGCCGCGATCATTCTGGCTGCCGGAAAAGGCACCCGAATGAGATCCAACCGCGCAAAGGTAACTTTTCCGATTGCCGGGAAACCCATGGTTCAACGCGTGGTGGATACTGCCATCAAGATCAATTGCGATAAAATTGCAGTTGTGGTCGGCTACCAGAAAGAATCTGTCATGGCCTGCCTTGAGGATGATGACAGATTGGAATTTATCGAACAAAAAGAACAGCTGGGAACAGGGCATGCTGTGATGATCACCGAGCCAAGCTTTAACGGCTTCAGCGGAGATGTGTTCATCCTCTGTGGAGACGTTCCGCTGCTCAGCGCGGAGACCATCACCTCTCTCTATGCGGAGCATACCGGGACAGGAGCTGTCTGCACTGTCCTCACCGCCAGGCTGGAGGATGCAGGAAAATATGGACGCATCATTCGGGACGGGCAGAGCAAAGTGCGGGGCATAGTGGAATTCAAGGATGCCAGTCCGCTTCAGCGTGAGATCAAGGAATTCAACACCGGCATCTACGTCTTCAAGGCAGCGGAACTCTTTGCCGCTCTCAAACAGACATCAAACACGAATCAGCAGAACGAATACTATCTC
>JAKLEY010000257.1 GCA_022711455.1 Candidatus Cloacimonadota bacterium | reverse complement strand
TCCGGATCGTGACTCCCAAAAGCCTCTTCCCGGAAAAGAAACTGCTGGCTAAATGCGAAAAAGTTGCAAAAGAAACCGGTGGCAAGATCACCGTTACTGAAGACGTAGCCAAGGGTGTGAAAGGCGCGGATGTGATCTATACCGACGTCTGGGTTTCCATGGGCGAGCCGGACAGTGTCTGGGAAAGCCGGATCAAACTGCTCAAGCCTTATCAGGTCAATTCCGCAATGATGAAGAAGACCGGTAAGGCAAGCACGATCTTTATGCACTGTCTGCCTGCTTTTCATGATCTGAAAACAGTAGTTGGACGCAGCATCAACGAAAAATTCGGGCTCACCGCCATGGAAGTGACAGATGAAGTCTTTGAAAGCCCTGCTTCTGTGGTCTTCGATGAAGCCGAAAACCGTATGCACACTATCAAAGCAGTAATGGTTGCTACGCTGGGCAGCTAAAGCTACCCCGCTCAAGCCTTAGACAGGGGAGCCTTACCGGGCTCCCCTGTTTGTTTATCAATTTACTGATTGCCAGATCCCAAGCTTGACAAAGTTTACGCGTTGTCAAATCTGGCATCTTATGGATAATACTAAGAATTCCAAAAAGGAAAAAAAATGAAAAGCGATGCTGACACCAGATTGAGCCTGATCCGAAATATAGGGATCATGGCTCATATAGATGCTGGTAAGACCACAACCACAGAACGGATTTTATTCTATACAGGTTTTTTGCATAAATTAGGCGAAGTGCATGACGGCAACGCTTTTACGGACTGGATGGAGCAGGAGCGCGAGCGGGGGATCACAATCACCTCGGCCACAGTTTCCTGTTTTTGGAAAGAACATAAGATCAATATCATAGACACTCCCGGGCATGTGGATTTCACTGCTGAGGTGGAACGCAGCCTGAGGGTGCTGGATGGAGCGATAGGGGTTTTTTGCGCGGTGGGCGGGGTAGAGCCCCAATCCGAGACCGTCTGGCATCAGGCGGATCGATATCACATCCCCAGGATAGCATATATAAACAAGATAGACCGTTGTGGCTCTGATTATGAGCGTGTGATCCAGATGATCCACGAACGTCTCACGCCAAACGCGGTTCCCATCAATATCCCGATCGGCAGAGAAGATAATTTTGCAGGAGTGATCGATCTGATCACCATGACAGCCTGGCACTTCGATCCTCTCACCTTTGGGCAAAACACTGATGCCGGAGAGATTCCAGCCGAACTACTGAGTATCGCAAAACATAAGCGGGATGAACTGCTGGAAGCCGTCTCTGAATTCGATGATGAGCTGATGATGCTCTATCTCGAAGGGGAAGAAGTTCCCGCTGATCTGCTCAAGCGCGCGATCCGCAAAGGCTGCGTGACCAATAGTTTCGTGCCTGTTCTCTGTGGAAGTTCCCTAAAGAACAGGGGAGTGCAATTGCTGTTGGATGCCATTTGCGACTTTATGCCATCTCCCTTGGATATCCCCGCGATCGAGGGTTTGGATCCCGGCAGCGGAAACCCGGTTTTGGTTTCCTCAGACCCCTCTAATCCTTTTGTGGCCTTG
>JAKLEY010000256.1 GCA_022711455.1 Candidatus Cloacimonadota bacterium | reverse complement strand
GTTGTTTTCGAACCGGAAGGGCGAATCTGGTAGCGACAGAAGCCGAGATATCCTCGGGGTTATGAGTATCTGAAAAAGCCTCACTGATCAGTTTTGAGAGCTCGTCCGCGTTTCGGTTCTTTAGAATGTAACCCAAATCACCAATGACCTCAGGAATCCCTGCCACGTTTGACCCCACCGGTATGCACCCGCATAGCATTGCTTCCATAAGCGCGTTTGGCATTCCTTCCGAGATCGAAGGCTGAGCATAGACCTTCACAGTTTCCATCAAGCTGAGTAGTTCAGTCTGGGGCAAATGGGAGATGATCTTCAAATTGGTGAGTGCCGTGAGGTTGAACTGTCTGTTCAATTCCGGAATCCACTCTGCTTTCAACCCCACAAAAATGAACTTCCATTGAGGATTCATTCTGGCGATCCCGGTTAACATGTCCAGACCTTTATTGTAGAAATCCATCAACCGGGGAGTGTTGGCAACAGTCAGAATGGCAGCCTGGCGTGGACGCCCAAGATCAGGTTGATAACTTACAGACAGCGAATTTGCTATGGCAACGCAAGGTGTTCTCAATCCGGACACCAATCTCTTCACCCCCTCGGGATGACCACCGGGTCGGTAATAGAGATTATCACTATCGATCAAGGCTTGATGATTGGCTATGATAAGATCACTATGCCTCAGAGCGAACGCGGCACAAGCAGCTCTGATCTTGTTCGCGTAAACACCCATCTTAAGCTCGGGATAATGAACCGCGTCATAACCGCCGATAAAGATCACAGATCTCCGATTTCTCAGAATGGCTGCCAGTACTGCAGGGGCTGCATGATAATCCGCAAACCAGACCACGATCAATTTTAAACCGGGTGCTCTGAGCATGCTGTAAAAGGCTTTCATGATGTTTTTCAGATATATCCATTTTGACTTGTCCTGTTCCAGGATCAAGCTGTCAACTTTCCAGACAGAAGACAGGATCGCTTTGTCAACCTCGATAAAGGTGGATCTGGTAGGCTGGATAAATAGTATCTCTGCCACTATAGGATCTCTCTGATCAAATCAGCCAGCTGCCTGGCTTGTTCCTGGCGAGAAAACCGGCTAATATAGGATTGATCCGATTTTATCAGCTTCAGGGAACCCTGTTTCCAGCTTATGTATAGCTTGTGGACTTGTTCTTTAATGCTGCTGATGTCATCAAAATCTGCCACAAACCCTGTTCCTGCCTCAGTTACAATCTTTGCGGCAAGCCCTTTGGGAGGTGCAATTGTAAGAATGGCTTTTCCTGTCCTGAGATATTCAAAAAGCTTTCCGGTTAGCACAGAAGCAGAATTTGGTCCGGAGGGAATGTAGATCAGCAGAACATCGGCTGTCTGCATTTCGATCAATGTTTCACCATGTGTGATGAAGCCTTTGATCAGGACCATTGATCTGATCATCTCATCAGAAACAAAAGAACCCAGGACAAAGTCGATGGTATTCCTGCCAATGATCTTGATCTCAACCTGCTGAGGATCGAGCTGCCCATCTCTGACCAACTCTGAGACAGCCTGCCAGAGATTATCCGGTTGTCTTCTGTCATAAAAGGAACCGGTATACAGAATTCGC
>JAKLEY010000255.1 GCA_022711455.1 Candidatus Cloacimonadota bacterium | reverse complement strand
GTAGATTCCGGCGTTCTCTTCAAGATCCATGATCTCCCAGCCCGAAAAATCGCCGGTAATCCCGACAGTATGCATTCCAGCAGTCAAAGGAGCATAGCTGAAGCGCTGCAAAGGCATTTAATCTACCTGTTTAGGCCTTTTCTTTCTGGGTTTGGATACAGGTTTTACGCTTTCGTCTGGATGGCTCTTCTCCCGGTGAAACAAATGCTTCTGAAGATGAAAGCCTGTAGATGAATCCGGACAATTCATCAGTTCTTCCGGAGTTCCGCAAAAGATGATTCTGCCTCCTTCTTCTCCACCCTCCGGGCCAAGATCGATTACCCAGTCCGCACTTTTTATCACATCCAGATTATGCTCGATCACGACGACAGTATTGCCCATTACCACCAGTTTTTTCAGCACGGAAAGCAGCTTGTTTATGTCGTCGAAGTGCAATCCGGTGGTAGGTTCGTCCAGCAGGTAAAGAGTATTGCCTGTAGATACCTTGCTCAGTTCTCTGGATAGCTTGATTCTCTGAGCTTCACCTCCCGAAAGAGTGGTGGAGCTTTGCCCCAGCTTTATGTAATCCAGGCCAACCTCTTGCAGAGTGAGTAGTCTCTGACGGATGGAGGGCACCGCATCGAAGAAATCTATGGCCTCCTGAACGTCCATATCAAGTATTTCTGCTATGTTTTTCCCTTTGTATCGAATGGAAAGAGTTTCATGGTTGTATCGCATGCCTTTGCAAACTTCGCAGGTTACATAGATGTCGGCCATAAAATGCATTTCGATCTGTTTCACGCCCGCTCCTTCACATGCTTCACAGCGTCCGCCTTTCACATTGAACGAGAATCGCCCGGGTTTATAACCGCGCATTTTGGAAGCCGGCAATTGGGCAAAGAGGTTGCGGATAGGATCGAATAGCTTGATGTAGGTGCTTGGGTTGGATCGGGGTGTTCTGCCTATAGGCTGTTGATCGATGCTGATAATCTTGTCGATATGCTCAACTCCCGTAATAGTATCCATCTTGCCAACTTTGTGCGAAGTTCGGAAAAAGTGATTGTGAAGATAGGGATAAAGAGTTTGATTGATCAGGCTGCTTTTACCGCTTCCAGAAACCCCGGTTATACAAACAAAGAGCCCCAAAGGGATATCAACGTCAAGGTTTTTAAGGTTGTTGTGCCTGGCGCGGACTATCCGCAAAAACCGCTCATCGGGCTTTATCCTCTTGTGGGGAGTGGGAATCTGCATTTTTCCTGCAAGATAGGAGCCGGTTAACGAATCCTCATTGTCCATGATCTCTTTTATGGTTCCCTGCGCCACGATTTCACCGCCATAGATTCCTGCCTTGGGGCCGAAATCCACAATCTGATCAGCACAGCGCATCGTGTCTTCATCATGTTCAACAACGATCACGGTATTTCCCAGGTCTCTTAGCTGCAGCAGCATATTCACCAATTTGCTGTTATCACGTTGGTGTAAACCGATGCTGGGTTCATCCAGGATGTACATTACACCCACAAGTTGACTGCCTATCTGCGAGGCAAGTCTGATTCTCTGAGCTTCCCCACCGGAAAGGGTGGGAGAGCGTCTGTCCAAACTTAGGTAGTGCAATCCAACGCTGAGCAGGAATCCCAGCCGGTTGCGAACTTCCTTCAACACTTCCTGGGCGATGATAAGCTTGTTTCCGCTAAGCTGGAGGCTTGAAAAGAAGTCGTGAGCTGCACGGATGCTGAGCGCGGTAACATCTCCGATATTCAAACCATCTATCTTGACAGCCAGGGACGATGGCTTC
>JAKLEY010000254.1 GCA_022711455.1 Candidatus Cloacimonadota bacterium | reverse complement strand
CCTACGACCCTGCCGGAAGGGTCCGCTCCACCATGAAAGCTGATTCCACGATAGTGGATGACGCGCGCAACATTATTTATACGAACGGTAATGTGCTGATGAAATCGGAAAATGGATCGATCAGTACCCGGCGTATCATCTGGGATCGCAATCTGGACGAGATCGTGGCTCCTGAGCGGGTGGTGCTCACCCGGGACGGCAGCGTGCTGAAAGGCACTAATCTGCGCACCAACAGCACAATCAGCTTCGCGGAGCTGGAAGCGGTGGAAGCCGAAGGACTCTTTGATGAGAAAGATCTGGATTGGTAGCCTCCTTCTGATCTCTTGCCTGCTGCTTGGAGCGAAGAACCCACCGGAAATATTTAAATTGGTGCATTCGGACAAGCTCTTCCTGAATAAGACCGAGACCGAGCAGATCCTGGAGCTGGTGGGTAACGTCCACTTCTTTTATGGCAAAACGGAATTTAAGAGCGACCGGGCTCTGATTCTGGATAAACAAAAGATCGCCCGGCTCACCGGACGCGTGAAGGTCTCCAACGACACGCTTGCCCTGGCTTCGGACAGCCTTGCCTACTACCGGATCCCTGAGATCATGAATCTGGGCGGAAACGTCTATATCACGGAGAAAAAGCCGGATGGCAGTCTGCGCTGGTTCAAAAGCCAGCAGGCTGTCTATGACAAAGCAAATCAGAAGCTGACCACCTGGGAAAAGGTGGAGGCTTATGATCTGGTTGAAAACGCCTACGCTTCCTGCGGTTATGCTTTTTGGGACAGACTTCTGGGCTATGCCTACATGGTGGAATCCCCCCGGCTGCGGTCCGGAGTCGCAGATACCCTGAACATCCAGGCAGATAAGATAGAGTTCTTTGATAAAGAGAAAAAGATCGTGGCCACCTTCAACGTAAAGGTCGAGGCCAGGGATTATGATGCCAGCAGCGATTTCCTGCTCTATTTCATCAATGAGGACAAAGCCGTTTTCACCGGAGAGCCCCTCTTTGAATCTGACTATGCGCGCGCCACAGCCAGAGAGTTCTATCTCCATTTCAAAGATCGTAAGCTGGAGAGGGTTGAGCTTGCAGACAGCTGCAAGGTGTGGTTTTCTGAAGAGAGATCTGCCCCCAAAACTAATTGGGTGAGCGCGGCTTTTGTGAAGCTCACTTTTGAGGGGGAGCGTTTGTTGGATTTCAGCGCGGAGCAGGGTGTGTCTTACTTCTATGAGCAGGCTGAAGGCGAGAAAAAGGACTATTTCGAAAACCGTGCCACAGGAGACTATTTGGAAGCTAAGTTCACTTCTGACAACAAACTGGAATCCATGAAGATGAAGCGCGGGATCAAAGGCGTTTATAAGTTTCACACAAAGTCTTGACAGATTTATAGCCCCCGCTTAGCTTATACCTCATATGGAACTGCATAAAATACGTGCTCAAAATTTGGTCAAACGCTACGGCAAAAGAACCGTGGTGAATGATCTCGATATGGAAATCAAGCAAGGTGAAGTGGTAGGAATCCTGGGTCCCAACGGAGCCGGGAAAACCACCACTTTTTATATGATCATCGGTCTTGCCAAGCCCAACCGGGGCAAGGTCTGGCTGGACGACAAGGATATCACACGTCTGCCCATGTATCGCAGAGCAAGGCTGGGGCTGGGTTATCTGGCTCAGGCTCCCTCCATCTTTGCCAAGCTGAGCGTGGAAGACAATATCCTGGCGATCCTGGAGACTCTCAAGCTGGGGCGCAAAGAACAAAAGACCAGGCTGGAAGCGGCTTTGAACGAGCTAAACCTCGCGCATGTCGCCAAACAAAAGGCCTACACACTCTCCGGAGGTGAACGTCGTAAGCTGGAGATCACCCGCGCTCTGGTGACCAAGCCCGCTTTTATCTTTATGGATGAGCCCTTTGCGGGGGTGGATCCCA
>JAKLEY010000253.1 GCA_022711455.1 Candidatus Cloacimonadota bacterium | reverse complement strand
ACATGACCCGCAAGGATGGTGATCGAGGATGAATTGAGCTTTTCAGGAGAGACAACAGCATTCTGCCAGGTGTTGCCATCGTTGGAAAACTCCCAGCTGCCGGGGTTTTCCCAGGTTCCGCTGGCAATCTTGCTGCGGTAGTGGTAATCTTCCACCTTCACTTTGAAAGGATCCAGCCTGCCACAGAGCTTGACGTCACTATATCTGCCCTGGTTGTTGGTGGCACGGATCGAGTATAAAAGCGAATCTCCGGCCGCGGGAGTCGGGATATCAGCAGCCCAGGTGATCCCGGAGATGTTGGTCATTCCGACTGTCTGCCAGCTTGAATAGGAAGAACTTGCGCGGTTCCAGTAGCGATAAGAAACATAGGTGCTGTCCGGGTTGATGGCATAAGCGGAACGAAGCTCAGCCGTGACGGAGAGCAGGCTGTTGGACACAGCTTTGGAACGCGGAAGGTGTTTCACATGGATCAAAGCCTTGTCGTGAATGGTGTTCACCCTGCTGTGGATGGCATCCGTGGGTCCAAAGCTGGTGGTTCCGGAATAGTAATAGCCCTGAACAGTGTAACCCGGCATGGCATTCCGATAGGCTGCAAGCGCTTCCAGATCTATCGCGGAGGGCGTTGCACTCATCTGCGGAACATAGATCTTGCGCGCAAAGATGAAGGAATTGGCATAAGGCTCGTTGGCGAGGCAATCCACCCGATAGATCCGGAAAGGTGTTCCATAGATCGTGGTCTTGGTCTGCCAAAGCGAAACGGCTGCTTCAAGGGCGGCATAATTGGCAGTTCCGGAAGGCACCCGGGAGATCATCACCTTGTCCGCGTCTAAAAGTTTGACCCAGCTGTCGATGTGATCCGCGGTAGTGTTGGAGATTGGATCTGAGAACACAAAGTGTTCCGTGGCACCCAGATATTGCCTGCCCAGATCAGCGATCTGAGCCTGACTGTAGTTATAATATGGTGTGGCGACCCCCGTTGAAGTGGGGCTGCCGTCGTTGTCCTGATAGACGAGATTGGTGGACATGATCTTGTGGTGACTGTCGGTCATGATATCTCCGCCTGCCATAATTATCGGCATATTGTAGAGACCAAGGCCGGTCTGAGAGGCAACAAGCTGCTGGATCGCGTTGTCGTTGGGACGGTTACGGTTATAAGTGAAATCCACCAAAGCCAGATTGTTGGAGCCATCCATGATGGTCATGGGACCGTAATCCCTGATCCAGTATGTATCCACGGCTGCCGTGATCAAACGGATATTGGCAGCATTGACTCCCGCTGTTGTGAGCGCGGTATTGCAGGCAGTGGCGTTTGCGGCAGAGCGGACCACATAGAGCAAACCTTGATTGGAGAGATCCTGCAACATGGCATTGGGGAGTCCGAAAGAACCGGTGAAGGCAACGATCGCGCCTTCAGCGTTTTCCCACTCAGCCACCAAACGCGGATTGGAGGGCAGGGATTCATCGATGGTCATGGTCACCGGCACGCTTATGGAGGGCTGCGAAGCAGAGCTTGTGCTGATCACCAGATTGCCGTTATATGTTCCATTGGCCAGCCCGGTCGAATGCAGATCGATCAGAATGGTGGCGGATTGCCCCGCTGCCAGGCTGAAGGGATAGGCAGATTCAATGTCCATCCAGCTGCTGTTTTCTGTGAGGTTGGTGATATTCAGGGCTGTAGCCCCATTGTTGGTAATCGTGATAGTTTCCTGGCTGATCGCTCCCACAGGAAGGGTGCGATTGATCGCAACAGGGCTCACAGTATATTGTTTGAGAGTAGTCGCACTACGGCTGAGCCCGGGAGAATAGTTGTTTGCATCCACAGACCAAATCTTGTAGTAATACGCGGTGTTGGGATTCAGTGAAAGATGGCTGAAGCTGGTGCCGGTGCCGGAATAGATCACTGTTCCTCCCCCGCTGAGGGTGCCACCTACCAGGTAGCTTTGCCCATCCACAGG
>JAKLEY010000252.1 GCA_022711455.1 Candidatus Cloacimonadota bacterium | reverse complement strand
TGAGGCGGAGTTCTCCCGGTTTGACGCTGCTTTCGAGCTTGTTTGCCAGTGCTTTACTGTTGATGCTGTCACCTATCTGGGATAGAAGCAGAAGCAATTGCAGGAGATCAAAGCGTGCCAGAGCAGGAGCGGGATCGGGGTATTCCTTTTGGAGCTGGGCTTTGAGCGAATTATACCAGGAAGAGTGCTCCCGCACCGGGATGTGATTGAGTAAGCTGAGATAATCGGTGAGATTGGAATCGTGAGAACAGCGGAGATCGGAAAGATAGGAGATGAATTCGTCGATCATGACCGCGCTGCTGCAGAGCAATTCGGTCTCTTCCAGAGCCAGTATCTGATCGATCAGAGCCTCCCTTTCAGCATCCACAGCATCGATCAGAGCCGGTATCAGCCCTTGAACCCGTTTCCGGTATTCCGGCAGGATACTCTCCAGAGAAACTAATTCATGCTGCTTTGCCACGTCTCTACTTTCCTTCCTCCTTGGGACTTGCAGCCGGCACAAAGCGGAAGACCTTTTCACCCGGTTTGGTGAGGCCAAATCTCTCCCGGGCAGTCTTTTCTGCTGTTTCCAGATTGGTCTTGAGCAGTTCATTCTCCCGGCGCAAACTGTCGTTTTGCGCTTTCAGGGCAGTCACCGAGGATTCCAGTTTCTTCAGGGAATGCCTCTGCAGACCTGTGCGCAGAAAACTGTTTGGGCCCCACAGCGTGACCCAACTCAGCACAAAGACCAGCGCCGCGATATAGATCCATTTGACGTAAGCAGGCTGAACCCGTTTGTCGCGCTTCATGAAAATCTCTCCAGGGTTTTTACCAGCCAGGACTGTTTGATCTCGATCTTTTGGTAGGGACAGAGCTCATGACAGCACATGCATTTGATGCACATTCCCGGATCGATCAGAGGATAGCCATCCTCTTGCCAGGCAATGGCTTTGACCGGGCACCCCTTCACGCAGACACCACATTTTTGACACTGTGGCCCCACCATGGGACGTGTGTCATAGATCTTCTTGAAGGATTTGGCAGCAAAACGCGGGACGAATTTGAGGGCGTCGCTGCTCAGCTTGGCTGTCATGATCTGTGCGTCTTCGATCCGATAGCCCCGGAAGCTGGTGGGAATCCACACTGAGGAGGGCAGAATGCCATCTTTATGCAGCGCGTCAAACAGATAGGGAATGTCGTTTATCCTGAAGCCCATGATCCTGCTGGCAACAAGATCCAAAGCCGGAATGGAGCTGGATCCGAAGAGCAAACCGAAGCTGCGGGGATTACCCGCTGCAGGACCCGCACCCTCCATTCCCACAATGCCATCGATGATACTGTAGGTGATGCGGGAACGCGTGGCAAGATATAGCGCCACCAGCATCGAAGCAAAGCTTTTGGTATCAGGATATTCCTTGTGATACTCCGTCTTCACCATCCCGGGCACCAATCCGTAAAGATTCTTGAGAGCACCCGTAAACGCCATCAGGGAATGAGTCTTATATTTCGCGACGTTGATCACTGCCCCGCATCGCCAGATGGCATCAGACACGCGCAGGGGATAGCCATCCGAGATCAGCTCTCTGGTTCCGCTGGTGGAAAGGTTCACCAGCTTGATCGGATATTTTTCTGCCAAAGCGGTGTAGCCGCAAGTTTCAAAGACGTGATTGAAGCCCAGTGATCCCCCGGGAGAATCTCCCAGCCAGACATCCTTGCCTTTGGCCAGCAAATATTTGATCAGGGCTTCCAAAACAGCCGGATGCGTGGTCACAGCGCGCTCCGGAGCGTATGCGCCCAGAGCGTTGGTTTTGATCAGAACCCGTTTAGCCTTGCTCAGCTTGGAGGAGCGGTTGGAATCCAGAAAGTCCTTGATCGCCAGATCCAGCAAGGCCGGATCGTAGCTGTCAATTTTTCTTATTTTTACGCTTGACTTCATCGGGATACCTCAGGAAGTCTTTGCTGCGAAAGGCTTCCAGATCAAAATTGAGAGCCAGGGGGACTTGGGTGAAGGGTGCTTTCCCTGCCACATCCTGCATCACCGCGAGACTGAAATAGCCGTATTTATGCTTTAAGGAAGCGCC
>JAKLEY010000251.1 GCA_022711455.1 Candidatus Cloacimonadota bacterium | reverse complement strand
TTGACTAGGTCGATCAGCTCTCTTGCTCTCTCGACCGCGTCTGCTCTTTTCCAGCCGTTGTGCAGTAAACCAAAAGTGATGTTGCCCAGCACCGTCCGCCAGGGAAACAAGGCGTAATCCTGGAACACGTACCCGCGGTCGGGAGCGGGTTTGGTGATTGGGCTGCCATTCAGTAAAATCTCGCCGCTGGTGGGGTGTTCAAATCCGGCGATCATGTTGAGCAGAGTGGTCTTGCCGCAGCCGTTGGGACCAATGATGCCGATTCTCTCATTAGGCTGGAAATTGTGATCCAGATTGCTGAAGAGTTCATTCGAGCCATAGCTTTTCCCTATCTTATGCAGTTCCAGAATTGTTTTACCCAGGCGGTCGGTCTGGAAAGAGATATTTAGCTCAGTGTTTGAGATCAGATACGATTTGGAGAGGAGTTCTTTCACCCGGTCCACATGGTTCTTGGGCTTTGTGCTTCTAGCTTTGGCTCCCCTGTTCAACCAATCCAGTTCTTTTTTGAGCTGAGCGTTGCGACGCGTTTCCTTGCGCTCTGAATCTGTGGCCCGGATCAGTTTCCCCCGCACATATTCAGAGTAGTTGCCTTCATAAAGGTAGCATTTACTGTGCTCGATCTCAAGAATCCGGTTGCAGACAGCATCCAGAAAATAGCGATCATGAGTGACAAAGATCAAGGTCTTTTTTGCTGTTGTCAGGTAATCCTGCAGCCATTCTATGGTGTCCATATCGAGGTGGTTGGTGGGCTCATCCAGGATAAGTACATCAGGATCCTGCACCAGCACCTTCGCCAGATCAGTCTTACGTCTTTGCCCGCCGGAGAGCAGGCTGAGGGCTTTATCGTATTCTGTGATTCCCAGGACGTTGAGGACAGCTTTATACTTGTGATCCTCATTCAGCTCAGAGGCATCAGGGATTTCTGGAATGACGTAATTGAGAACGTTTATATCGGGATCCAAAGGGATATCCTGCATCAGATAACCGACTTTCAGACCTTTACGGAAGGTTATTATGCCGGTGCTGGGCTCGATTTGACCGGTTAATAGTTTGAGCAGAGTTGTTTTTCCGCTTCCGTTGATACCCACAACCCCGATTTTATCAAGCTGGTGAATCCCAAAGGATAGATTTTGCAGAATGATCTTGTCTCCAATTTGTTTGGAGATGTTTTCCAGTGTGATGATTACTTCGTCAGCCATTTGGCAAGCCTGAAAATTGGCGTCCCTGAGGCGATTCGAACGCCTGACCTTCACCTTCGGAGGGTGCCACTCTATCCAGCTGAGCTACAGGGACGCGTATGGGTATGTGCATAAATCTGAGAGGGGCAAAAACTGTCAATCCTTTTGCATCATCTGGCTCTTCCCTGCCAGATAACGAGAGGCATTTGGTGCCACCACACGCAGGTGATCCGAGATCAGATCCGAGAGATTGCGGATCTCCCATTGGGCATGCTCGTCACTGCGCAGACGCACAAAGTGATAGAGTTCCCGCAAGTTCATCTTGACCAGAATCTGGACCGGATCGAGGTTCATTTTGAAATAGCTGTGGATAGCAGGATTAGTGCTGAATTTTTCATCACCGAAATCAAGGAACTTGTTGTTGAGGGAATACCAAACATCATAACGCCCAATTTCATCAATGGCTTCCGGAATGAAGGGCTCGGTCACAGCCTCTTTCTTTTTTATTACAGATCCGATCCGGTGGCGCTTGAATTGGGCCCAGCAACTCTCTGACATACAAAGTTCAAAAGTAAAATCAACCATCTCAAAAGTCCGGGGGAGTTTATGCCAGGGTTTGATGCCGTTAAAAACCTGATTCCAGAGCTCCTGCTTTTCGTCAAAGCTAAGACTGTTCACCACTTCTACACAAAATGCGAAGTCACATACGGTCTGATCGTAATAGATGCAAGCCAACAGCCTGTCATCAGGGTCTCCCTCAAAACTTACGAGACGCACGAATTCATCGTCGTCGAGCATTGACCATTTCTGGTGGGTTTTCGGGAAGATCACTTTAGCTTCAAAGCCGGGATCATCCGTATAGCGGATCAGAGAGGGGCTGATCTCCTGAATCGGTTTGATCAGTGCATTGTAGAGCTCAAGGG
>JAKLEY010000250.1 GCA_022711455.1 Candidatus Cloacimonadota bacterium | reverse complement strand
TCTTTTTTATACAAGGTTCTCTAAGAGGTTTATAATGTCACACCATGCCCCCGACCAGTTATCAAACTTGAAAGCTCTTTCTGTCAAAGCCAGAAACGCGATACTCCATATGACCACTCTCGCTGCTTCCGGTCATCCTGGAGGATCGATGTCCTCTGTGGATTTACTACTGGCTCTTTACAATACCATCGATCACGATCCCAAGGATCCGGCAAAAACTGACCGTGATCGGGTTGTGGTCTCCAATGGTCACATTTCCCCCGCGGTTTACGCTGTCCTGGGATTGAATGGCTATTTTGACCTGAATCAGGCAATTGCCCAATTCCGCAAAATGGGAAGCATTTTTGAGGGGCACATTGAACGTACGGTACCCGGCGTGGAATGGAGCACCGGTAATCTGGGGCAGGGTTTGTCTGCCGGGGTTGGATTTGCCCTTGCGGCAAAACTCCAAGGGCAAAGTCATCGTGTGTTTGTGATGATGGGCGATGGAGAGCAACAAAAGGGTCAGATCTCGGAGGCCAGACGCCTGGCTGTGAAGTATTCCCTTAGTAATCTCACAGCAGTAATTGACTACAATGAACTTCAGATCAGCGGTTCGATTCATCAAGTCATGCCACAGAATATCAGGCAAAACTGGGAAGCAGACGGCTGGGATGTGCTTGAGATTGATGGGCATGACTACTCTCAGATCCTGGACGCTCTTGCACATGACGGGAAATCTCCCGCGCCTCGCTTGATCTTGGCTCACACAGTGATGGGCAAGGGAGTCTCCTTCATGGAAAATCAGGCAAAATATCACGGCTCAACTTTGTCTGAAGAGCAATTAAAACTTGCCGTAACCGAACTCGGCGAAACATCCAAACTTGCCTACTATCGGAAAATGAGAGCAGATTTTAAAGCTGATCCTGAGGCTCACAATACGGATAAATTTGCCCTGAAGACTGATCTGTCTTCCGGTCAACCAATCATATACGAGCAAGAAACAGACAATCGCAGTGCCTGGGGAAAAGCCATTGCTGACTTGGGTCAGCGCAATTTATCAGCACAAACTCCAATAGCTGTGCTGGATTGCGATCTGGCGGCAAGCGTAAAAACGGGTGAATTTGCCGCGGCACTTCCTGATCGCTTTATCCAGTGTGGGATCATGGAGCACAATACTGCAGTCGTCGGTGGCGCATTATCAAGCTCAGGGATTCAAACTTTCTGGAGCGATTTTGGGATGTTCGGGATCGATGAAGTGTATAACATGCTCCGTTTGAATGACATCAATCACGCCAACCTGAAAATAGTCGTGACTCATGTCGGGATAGACGTAGGTGAAGATGGAAAGACGCATCAGTGCATCGATTATATAGGATTACTGCGCAATCTTTACGGTTTCAGGCTCATACTTCCGGCTGATCCCAATCAAACAGATCGAGTCATTCGCTGGTTGATCAATAAACCGGGGAACTATGTCGTTGCTATGGGGCGCTCTAAACTGCCCATCATCCGCAAAGAAGACAATTCAATCTTCTACAACATGGCTTATGCTTACGAGTACGGAACAGAGGATCTGATCCGACTCGGGAATCATGGATCAGTTTTTGTTACCGGGACACCAGCCTCCAGAGCGATCAAAGCTATAGACAGCCTCCGGGATGAAGGTATCTATCTGAATCTGTTCTATGTCTCATCACCTCTGGAGATCAGCAAACAAGCTCTTGAAACAGCCGCTCAAACCGGACACATCTTTAGCATCGAAGACCACAATCTGAATAGTGGGATGGGCTCTATCATAGCTGAGAAAATGAATCAGCTCGGATTGCAGATCCCTGTGGTAAAAATTGGAGTCTCAGCCTATCCTTTCTCGGGTACTTCCGACGATATCTACAAATGGGCAGGACTGGATGCGGCAAGTCTTTTACGCTCGATCAAGCAGCATTTAACCTGACCCCGGCAACAAATCCTAAATATATTAGATCTGAAAGCCAATAATTCCTCAGATTGGAATAGGCTTTGCACATACCGTCAGTCAGAATGACAAACTACTTATTGGGGAAATATGAAACAGTTTTTGCTCATATACCTGGTTCTATTGGCTGGATCAGGTCTTTTTGCCT
>JAKLEY010000025.1 GCA_022711455.1 Candidatus Cloacimonadota bacterium | reverse complement strand
CACTTTCACAAAAACTTCCATCGTGGGATCGCCCATAAGGTTGCACCAGTGTGTAAAGTTCGTGACCGAAGTGGGCGAGGAAACCCCAAAGATCTGGTTCATGTAGACTTTGCCGGAGAGCAAGATCTCTCCCATGGTGCGCTGTCCATACTGATACATTCCTGCGATCATGCCCCCGTTTAGGCAGTTGTTGAAGGTGGTATGAGTTGAAGACGTGGACATTCCGGTGGCAGTCACGGCACCGGCAGGAGAGGCAGTGGTGCCAAGCCGGATAAAGGCTTCGGTGGTTCCCAAGCCCGTGGCAAAGTTACCGGTGGAACAAGTGATGATGATGGCGTGAGGGAGTTTGTAGCCATTGATCAGGGAAGATCCCGGGCTCCAGCCGCTCATCCCGATATAGCCACGATAGTTGAAAATGCCGACACCCTGATTGATGGCAGTGTTGCTGACCGCGGCAGAGGGGTTGGAATTGTAGGATTCCGTGAATGTATAGAGCGGATTCACCACCAGAGCGGATTCCTTGAGGTATTTATTGATGTAAACTGTGGAAATTCCGGAAGGATCCCAGTCGCCCACCAGCAGGCCGCGATTCAGCCAATCAGCTGTGGCCAGATCGATATCCCTTTCATAGAGATAGATCTTGTTCATCAGGATCTGCAGCTGGGAAATATTCTCCACAGAGATACGGCCGATAAAGACATCACCGATGCCATCGGTTCCTGCCAAATGAGTGTAAGGATAATCGCCTCCACCACTTGAAACGGTAAAAGTGGGGATGGTGTATGATCCCGATACATCACCCAGAATGATGATAAAATCAGGGCGTGTGGTGATATCGTTATATAAGTTTTGGAGATAGGTCTTGATTGAGGAAGTGGAGGTGCCGGTGGTGGTTGTGCTGGCCACACGGACGTCTGCCCCTTTCTGGCGTTTCCAGAGCACATAAGCATCCAGACTGGCATTAAAGGCAGGATCAGGAGTGCTGGGGTTACCATAGATCAAAACGTATCTAGGCGGGATGCCGGGTTGCAGAAAAGACCTGTAATCGGCAAAATTGAGGATAACGCCTTCGTAGAGCTTGGCAAAAGCAGAGGAGATCTGAGTAGGTTCGCTGACCAGTTCGTTTATTCCGGGGCTGCTGTTATAGTTGATTCTGAAATTAACCGTCTCACGCACGATCAATTCCCCGGTCTGAGCATTATAGCTGAAGGGATTGATCTGGACGGTGACGATCCTGAAATCACGCAGGATCTGGGGATCGGAGTATTCGATCGCGGCTTCCGGATAGAGAGCGCCCTCGCTGTAGTATTGCGCATTGAGCACAAAACCTTTGGGTGAGTCAAGCTCGGCTCCCTGTTGCAGGGGATAAGCCAGATATTGGTTGATGACTCTTTCGGTGGCTCCGGTGGCCACGATGCTTACCGAGCCGCGTGCCGGTATGGCGATATTGGCAGACACTGTGGGCAATTCCGGCATACCGGATTGCATCAGTGAACCCGCGCCCGGCAGATTCAAGCGTTGGTAGGTTTTATTCCCAACCGTCTCCGTGGTGATCTCAAACTCAGGAACCTGGAAGCTTAGATCCATCCCGGAAAGGGACTTGGAGTTAATTTTAAATGCGTGATTCATACTCTGCGGACCCGAATCCACGGTTCCGGCGAAGATCATGGCCACCCATAACCCGAGTAGGACAAGTGTTAGTTTCTTCATTGGTATTCCTCTACCTTTAGTCAAGACTTTTTGCCGTCTGCAAACGCTTTTCGGCTGACGGTGCGTTTATTATGCAAGGATTATTCCCAAAGTCCATGATATTGAGCAGTATAGCTCCAAATCTCTGAATAATTCTGCATCAAATAAATAAGGGGCTGTGTGCCAGCCCCTTACGATAGATTTATTAGAGGTTGTAATACAGGACCATCTCGTGCGGATGCGGACGGTCGTTTACCATATGATGTTCCGCAAGTTTCATCTTGATATGGGACTGGATCAACTCTTCGTTGAAGACCCCGCCTTCCAGCAGGAATTGATGATCTTCTTTCAGCGCGTCCATGGCTTCCGGGAGGCTTGCAGGGATCGAGAGCAGGGTCGCTTTCTTCTCTTCGCTCCAGTTAAAGACGTTATCATCGAAGGGGCCAAAGTTATATTTAGCCGGGTCGATCTTGTTCTTGATGCCGTCTAAACCAGCCATCAGGAGCGCGCTCATTGCCAGATAGGGGTTGCAGGTGGCATCTCCGGTGCGGAATTCGAAACGTTTGGTGGCTTCGGTATTGCCATATTTGGGAATACGGATGGCAGCGCTGCGGTTGGCCAACCCGTAGAACAGCTTGACCGGAGCTTCGAAGCCGGGCAGCAGACGCTTGAATGAATTGGTGCTGGGATTCGTGAAGGCCACCAGGGCGCGTCCGTGTTTCAGGATTCCGCCGATAAACCAGATCGCTTCCTTGGAGAGATCGGCATAGCCGCCTTTTTTGTAGAAGACGTTTTTGCCTTTCTTGTGCAGCATCATGTGGAAGTGCATTCCGTTTCCGGCCTGATCATAAACCGGCTTGGGCATGAATGTGGCAGTGAGTCCGTTCTCCAGAGCCGTGCGGCGAATAACGTCCTTCATCACCATGGCATCATCACAGATCTTGGGGAATTCCAACAGTTCGGTCTCAATCTCCTGTTGAGAGGAGATGCCCACTTCATGGTGGTGATACCGGATCTTGATCCCCAGCTCTTCCATGGTGTCGACCATCTCCTGACGCACTTCATAGAAGCGATCGAAGGGGGTATCCGCGTGGTAACCCTTCACATCCTGACGTGAGAGCCCGTCACTGTCGTCAAAATCTTCCGGAAGAGCTTCCTTGCTTTCGGATGAGGAGAGGGTGAAGCCTGAGCTATAACGATCCGAGACGCTTTCCATGCCGTCAAAGAGATGGAATTCAAGCTCCGGGATCCAGGTGGAACTATCGGCAATACCCGATTTTAAAAGGAATTCATGCGCGCGTTGAGCCACGCTGCGCGGGTCTTTTTTGACCCCGATCCGGGTCTCCGCGTCCGTGATCGAGCAGATCAGACGCAGGGTGGGGGTTTCATAAAAAGGATCGATCACTGCAGTTGAAAGATCAGGCATCAGCACCATGTCACCGCTTTCAACGTCACGCATTCCGGGAATGCTGGAGCCGTCGAAGGGAACTCCGTGCTCGAGGACATAATCCAAACGCCTTGCGGGAAAGGTGATGTGATACCATTTGCCATCCAAGCCGCAATACTTGAGGTCGATCGCCTGGATCTCCTCTTCTTTGATGAGGTCAAATACCTTGTTCTTGTCCATGATTTATCTCCATATGTTTTTTGTTTTCAATTCAAGGGCGGGGAACTCTGACTCCCCACGTGCCGAATCGGAGTTCGGCATCCCTTCCGGTTCAGAAGGGGACTCCAAGCAAGTTCATAAAGAATCTGACGGCAGGCATCAGCAGTTTTCCGATGATGTTTAAGCCTAAGATGTTTGATCCGATCAGGACCACGATCAGAATCAGCATACCTTTGCGTTCCTGCAAAGTCCATTTATAATATGCCTCGTCATTCAGAAACATCCCCAGCACCTTGGAGCCGTCCAGCGGTGGAACCGGGATCAGATTGAAGAAAGCCAGCAGCAGATTGAGAAATATCACATACACGCAGATCGTCTGCACCAGTAAATTGGCTCCTGAGAGGTGGTAGAACAGCGCAAAGAGGATCGCGATCAAGACATTGGCCAAGGGACCAGCAATGGCAGTTAAACCGCTGTCCCGCTTGAAATCACGGAAATTATGCGGGTTGATCGGAACCGGCTTGGCATAGCCAAACACGAATCCGGCCGTAAAGTAGAGCAGGAGCGGCAGAAGCACTGTACCAAAGGGATCGATGTGCTTCAACGGATTCAGGGAAAGCCTGTCCTGTCTTTGAGCAGAGTCATCACCCAGCCAGTAAGCAGCCAGAGCGTGGCTGATCTCGTGCAGGATGATGGAATAGAAGACAGCGATGATGATCGCCGCATTCATGGTGAATTTATAGAGGGCTACATCCATCAGATCTTCTTTATCCTCAGATATTTACGCTTTCCGCATTTAATAATGCTGCCGTCTTTGATCTCAAGATCCGCATCGATAGAATTCACTTTTTGGCCATCCACGCTCAGACCGCCTTGCAGGATGATGCGCTTAGCTTCGCTGTTGGTCTCGCAGAGCCCGCTATCCGTGAGGATCCTGATCAGTCGCAGGGTGGGTTCCGCACAGGCGTATTCCGGGATGTCCTGAGGAATCTCTTTTTGGGAAAACTGCTTTTCAAAGGCTTCTTGCGCCTCGAGAGACGCCTCTTCCCCATGATAGAGTTTGACGATCTCGCGTCCCAGCCGTTTCTTGAGCAGCATGGGGTTGGTGCCGCCATCCAGCTGGCTCTTCAGCTCCGCGATCTCGTCCGGATGCAGCGTCGTGGCATAGTTAAAATAGTTTACAATCAGTGCATCCGGAATTGACATCACCTTGCCGAATTTGTCGTTGGCGCTGTCAAATACTGCGATATAATTGTTGAGCGATTTGCCCATTTTGTTCACACCGTCTGTCCCCATCAGAATCGGAGAAAGCACTGCGATCTGCTGTTCCTGACCGTAATACCGCTGCATGTCCCGTCCTGTCAGAATATTAAATTTTTGCTCCGTGGCACCCAGTTCCACATCGCTGTTGATCGCCACAGAATCATAACCCTGCAGGATCGGATACATGATCTCATGCATGCCCAAGGGCAATCCGTTCTCATAACGGGTGCGGAAGGTGTCGTGCGCCATGAACTGGGCAAGGGTGAATTTACCCATCAGCTTAAGCACTTCGCTCATTCCCATCTGACCGAACCACTCGGTCTGATATCTGATCTCGGTCTTGGTGGGGTCAAGCACGGTAAAGAGCTGTTCCATATACTTTTCGGAGTTTTCCAGAATCTTCTCTTTGGTAAGGGGAGGGCGGGATTCGTCGCGGCCGGTGGGATCACCTATCTGAGCTGTAAAATCACCGATTATGATCACGCCGGTGTGTCCCAGATCCTGGAAATCCCGCATCTTGCGTATGGGTACCAGATGCCCGATGTGGACATCGTAGCCGGTGGGATCGATCCCGTATTTGACGCGGAGCGGAATCCCGGTTTTAGCTGATTTAGTCAGCTTTTGGACCAGTTCATCGCGCGGGATTATCTCCTCGACGCCTTTTTGTATGATCTTAAGTTCATTTTCGAAGGGCATAAATCTATCCGTTGTTAATATTTTGAGTGATGAGTTATGAGTGATGAGTAATGCGTACTCCTCTCGTCGCTTCTCACACAGCATTCCCCCTGCATGCCCCCGGCATGCTGCCTACACAAGCGTGCAGGAGGCGTGCAGGGGGCGTGCCTGCGGCATGCCTTCAGATCAGGTGGGAGATACGCTCCGCTTCCCGGCTCATCTGGAGCTCCGGATGCGAGAACATTTGAGTGATAATGGCGCCTTTTTGGGGGATCGCGCCCTTATCCAGAGCCAGTTTTGCCATTTTTGACAGGGAGGCAGTTCCTCCCATGCAAGCAAAGGGTAGGCCCATGGTCACAAAGGGGACTATCTTTTTGGCTTTCAGATCGGTCATCTGCTGCAGGGCTTTGAGGGCAAAGGGGGCAGGGCGGAAGGCCCAGACGGGAGTGCCGATGCAGACCAGATCGTAGCCGGCTGCCTGAGGGATGGCTTGAAGCCTGATCGCTTCAGGCTTGGGCACCGCTTTCATGTCGACAGGTTCGCTGGTCTTGAGCTCAAACATATCGGCGCTGTGCCCCGCGGCGGTTAGTTTGGTGGCAATCATCTGGGCGAATCTTCCGGTGTGTCCGGTTTGTGAAAAGTAGATCACAAGGGCTTTCATGGCAGCATCTCCGCGCTTGGTTTGGAGTTATCATCACGTTTCCAGCGGTCGTCGATCTTGGTTCTGACCGGGCTGTTATTCTTGAAATAATGCACGATGGCATCACGCAGATTGATCTGATGATAGGTAATATCTGCTTCCGGCACCTGGGTAAGCAGGGTCAGCCCCGCGTTTCCCTGCATCAGGAAGTCTGTGGTGGTGCAAGTGTAGATCTTTTTGGGATCCCAGGTCTGACCGCCAACTTTAAGGCTGGTGACGCGGTCCATATCCGGGCGTTTTTTGGAGTAAACCACGTTCGCGCCTGAAACCACCAGACCATGGCGACTGCCCACGACCCGGGTTTCGATGATCTTGCGCAGGAATTCGCCGGTGCATTTGAAACTGACAACCATGTTATCAAAAGGCATGACATCAAAAACATTACGGTAGTTGACCGGTCCGGAGGGGATATCGGCACGCACACCGCCCAGATTGAGGAAGGAGAAATCGGCGTTGACTTCCGCGCGCATCGCATCACAGATCGTGTTTCCCATCAGGCTTTGGGCATCAACATTGGTGCGGGAAAGATAGACCCCGGCGCTGCCGATGATCTCATCCATGCCTTTTTCTGCGATGGCAACCTGAGCGTTGATGGTGGCTCCGATCTCTTCATCCGGGATGAATTGATCCTCAAAGAGGGTGATCATGCTGCCTTCACGCACGGCAGGAGATTCGTAGCCACTGATGGTCTTGGTCTCGGGATCGATTGTGAGGATGATCCAGCCAAGGTTTGAGCCGTAGGCATAGCCTTGAATCACCATAGTTTGGGTGACGGGATCGATCCAGGGCTTGGGCACGCCACGATGCATGTGCCCACCGATGAAAAGATCAATGCCTTCCACTTCGCGTGCGATCTCCTGGGCATCATAACCCCAGGCAGCATAGCGTTCCTGCGGGATAGGATTGCCCTTGTTGTCATAACGGCTGAGGTAGGTGGCTTCGACGTCGTAGGGCAAGCCAGCATGACCGATCACGATCACGATATCCACTTTTTCCACCTGACGCAGATGCCTCACCCATTTGGCCACCTCTTCCTTTTCCGGAAGGAAATCAATGTTCTTGATATTCTCCGGGAAGCTCATCTTTTCAGTATCGGTGGTGGTCATACCCAACACTCCGATCCGCGCGCCCATCTTCTCTATGATCGTATAAGGTTTCAGATATTCGGGGATCTTTCCGGTACTGCGTTCCACAATATTGGAAGAGAGGACCGGGAATTTTGCCATCTTCAAAGTTTTGATCAGATCGGATTCGTTGATGTCATACTCGTGGTTACCGATGGTCATGGCATCATAGCCGATCTTGTTCATGTAATCCATCACTGCAACGCCTTTGGTGACAGTGCCCACCGGCCTGCCCTGGAAGAAATCGCCAATGTCAAAGAGCAGGTTGTCACGCTTGGAGCCGGAGAGGCTGCGCACATGTTTGATCAAGGTGGCAGCACTGGCCCCTCCACCCAATTGCGGAGGGAATTGAGGATTCATGAAGGTCGCTTTGGCCCGGTCTATACCACCGTGGACATCGTTTGACCACATAATATCGAGCCTTAGATCTTCAGCTGCTGCCAGGCTGATCAGGCCAAGGCAGAGCAGTATAATGAGCTTAAATTTCTTCATAAGATTTACCAGGCGAAACTGAGTCCGGTCATTACCGTGACGTAATTCTCGCTTATTTTATCAGGATTGTCCCAGCCTCTGTCTTTGAGCACTATATAGGAGTTTGGCCACAGGGCATAAGTGCTGGATCCGGTGTAGAGTTTATCGTTATAATAGCTGTCCCGGAAGTTATCCAGGCTTTCGTATTCACGCCAGGCAAAACCGAAACCAAGATCGAGAGTGAGCCCTTCCATCAGGTTCACGCTGCTGCCGGCAGTGATCATGGGAGTGAGGGTCTTTTTGGCCCAGAGCAGGGGGACAACTACGTTATTCACGGTTTGGGATGCTGTTTCCAGGCGCCAGCTGTTGACGGCCTGGAAGCCAAAACGGAAGGCGATGCGGTTTTCGATCTGATGTTCCACTCCCACATAGAGGTTGTAAGTATCTTCATACATGTCTGAAAGCTCGGTCCACTGCACTCTTTCGACGTCCAGATTGAACCAGGTGCGGACAACGTTTCGGGGCTGGTAGCTGAAGCCGAGGCGGATCTCTGAGGGCAGGATATATTCATCGTCATAATTGACCAGCTCGTCTGCCACGGCATGCCCCAGATAAGCATCTTTCTGAGCTCTGCTGGTGCCGCTGCGATCCAGGCTGCTCTTCATGGTATAGCTGGCACCAAAACCAAGACGGGATCCTACTTGCAGGGCCAAACCGGCTTTAAGCTGGTTGCCATCTAAAGTAAAGGAATTGGTGTAGGTGGAATCCGGAAGCACTCCCGCGCCCACTGTATCGATCGCCCATTGGCTCCAGCGGATGCTTTTCATTTGTTTGATGTCGCCGGAGAGCATTGAGAAATCTACTCCCAGATTCAGGTTAAGTTTGGGATTCAGCTGGATCCCAAAGCTTCCGATGCCACCGGCTTGATTGAGCAGACCGGTGTTTTCGATTGAATTGATGGCAACCATTTCCGGATACGAATCATTATCCGTTCCACGATTGTTGCGGATCTGCTCTGTGTAGTCTCCGTCGAAGCTGATCAGGGGCTTGTAGTAAGCTCCCAGTCCCAGGCGCATATTGGAGATGGGATACGTTCCCAGAGCGACTCCGGCATAGTCGTCATAAGTGTTGGTGTTGGAGGCGATCACCGCATCATCCAGATAGGCATCAAAGCTGTTATAGAGCGGAACCGCGCGGTCTTCCTGAGCCCGGGTGAGATTCAGGGTGCCCTGAGCTGCCAGCATTTTATCCATCAGGGTAAGATTTGCTGGGTTGGTGGTGATGGCAAAGGGGCGCAACCTGCTGTAGGTTCCGCTGCCGCCCATGGCAAAGGAACGGGCATCGGGACTTGAGATCCGGTTGCCAAAATAAGTGTCTGTGATCGACCAGGCAGCCAGGCTGAAACTGAGACTGAGCAGCAGGCAGGAGAGAACCAAGGTTTTCATAGATTTATTAGAAGTCATTTATCCTCCATTAGAAGCGGTAATCAAGAGTTAAGCGGATGGTGTTTTCGTTGTGCAGAACCCGTTCGAAATAATTCTCGGCCGCGATGGCTTCGTTATATTGGCGAATCCTGAGTTCCTTGCTTTGATATGATTTATTGCGATATTTCAGGGTGACGTAGAGATTCTGGGAGACCCGGCTGTGCAGGGCGACCCAGGTTTTAGCACCTTTTTCACCCATGAAATCGATCTCCATGTCTTCCCAATCCCAGTGCGAAATGCCATGGCCGTACCAGTAGACAAAAGACCCGGTCAGCTTTAGCGAGGGGTTGAAATTGTGGGTGTAGTTCACTCCGATATAATCCCCGGTCATCAGCATCATGGCTGCTGCCATGGAGTTGTTACCCTCTTCGGCTGGATTGGTGAGCGAAGTGTAGGGCGGGCTCCAGACCGTGTTGTAACGGTATTCGAATTCCAGGAAATCCCTGGCTGAAAGGAAGGTGCGAAGAGACATGGTATATTCATTGGTTTTGGAGACACCGCGGTCTGCCAGATCGTCATAGCGGTTGATCTGATTCTTGTAACGCAAGCGCATCGAGACCTGGAAAAGAGGACGGAACTCCAGTTCGCTCTGGAATCTGGCGCTGCGCCTGCCATCGGTCAATCTTTCCCAAAGATCCAGATAGCTCCTGCCAACGGTGAAGTAGTTATTGAATTTGTATCTGGTCTCAAAGTAAATACCATGTTCCGGCTGAGCCTGAGAGCTGTTCTGATAGATATCCGATAAAGTCGGATTGGTGAGCGCGTAAATGTATTTATCCAGCGAGGTATCGGTGAATTTCTCATGCTCGGAAAATGAATTGCTGTAGGGATTGTCAAAATCGATGTCGGTATGGCGGAAGAGCGTGAGGAAATTCAGGTTTTCATATTGCGTGTAGGCACTGATCAGATAGGCCTTGGGGTCATCTCCCAGCTTCAGATCATCACCATCAACGCTCAGCTCCGCGTATTCACCCTGCACCGAGGTGTTGCCCAACACGGTGCTGGCATCAAAACCGAGCACTCTGCGGTAGTTGCGCGTGTAGGCAGCATTCTTGGTGCTATACATCCCCGCCAGCTCGGAATCCAGAAGCTTGAACACCTTATAATAATATGAATCGCGGATGAGCTGGGTCTGAAGAGTGTTCCAGTCTCCCACCACAAAGTGAGCGTTGTCATATAATGCGGTGTAGGTGGTGAACCCGAGCTTGGTGCCGATGATGGGTGAAGCTTGCAGATGCGTGCCCCAGAGTTTTTCCTCCAGGAAATCCTTGCGGGTGGTAAGGTTGATATAGGGCATGGCATAGGCTCCGCCCTGACGCAGCTCATTGTTGAACTGAGCCTCGGCTTCACGCAGGTCATCATTGTCAAAACGCACGCTGGGAGTGACATAGGAGAGCACGTGATATTTGCCGTCAGCATCGACCACCGGCGTGAGATAGTCCGTCGCCACACCCAGACTGTCCAATTCACGTTGCATATAGACAACCGCGTCTTTTTTGGTGGCTGAGCCAAAAGCCGTGAAGCCCCAGCGGGGGTTTTTGATCTCGACCGCTCCACCCCTCAGACCATATTCCTGAGTGCGTGAGAGATCGGGAGTGATGCCCAGGATCCGTTTACTAAAGCCATAACCGGTCTTGCGGGCGCTGTAATAATCGGTGTTTTCCATCACCAGACCCTCACCGAAGGTGGCGCGATAATCACCCACATAAGCTTTCAGGGTAGTGTTTTTAATGATGGGGAGCTGATTGTTTTCGTAGCCGGCATACATTTTTGTATCAGCGATAATGTCTTCAGATGGCTGATCGATCAAAGCAGTCTCGCCCTTGGCTTTGTAATTCATCATCCCGATCTTGAAGTGGTTACCATATCTGGCACGGAGCTTGACCATCATGTCCGGATCCAGCTTATCCAGATTGAAATATCCCCAGTATGACTTGCGTTTGTCATGAGGGATCACAACTCCGGAAACACCATAATCGCTTCTGAGGATGGGCTCTCTGAACATATCACGGCTGCCCTCTTCAAAATAGCGGGTGTAATATTGCAAATTGGCATCTATGAACAAGCGGTTTTTTACCGGTGGTTCTTTGTAATAGACATAGGAACGCAGATTGGTGTTGCCGTAATAAGAGAGCCCGACGGTGTTTCGCATGTCACGCATGTCGGCGATAGTGTCCCCCTGCGCGATGCGTTTCAGCAGCGCTACGGCATCTACCGGCGAGACATTGGGCAGGCTCACAAAATCGTCAAAGTGCATCTGATTGACATTCTGCGGAGTCATCAGATAGTCTTCCCAGACGTCGGACATGCCTTCAGAGCCGCCCTCGTTGGAATCGAGCCGTTCCAGCAGATCCTGAATCTCGGCTCGGCGGATGCTGACCTCGTCTTCTTCCCGGTACAGAGACACCAGCACCAGTGGTTTGATCCGGAGTAGGGTCATCTGATCTATGCTGGGAATCTTTCTAAGGTCAAACAGACTCTCAAAGAAACTGACGTACTCACGATAGTTGTAAATATCGCGGGCCTGGAGCTCAGAAACCGGTAGCTGTTTGATCTCTTGCAGAGTGGCCGTGTTCAGATCGAGCCGCTCGGCAAATAGCCCTATACAAAACAGGGCAAAGAGCATAAGTAAGAACTTTTTCATATCTATTCCTTATACGCAATACAAAGCTGTGATGCCTTTTTTCGCTGATTTTACAAGCTATGCGCAGGGGCTATTCTTGTAAAGACTTTTTTTGGGTGTGTTTGAAGCCCGCATCCGTGTGGTTTTAGGCTTGAGAAAACCAATCCCACCACTTACAGATGCCTTCCGCAAAAGGAGTGGAGGGCTCATAGCCAAGGAGCTTCCGGGCTTTGCTGATATCGGCATAGGTGTGAGGCAAATCACCGGTTTGCAGGGCTAAGCGACGCCGAACCACAGGCTTACCGCTCACCTGTTCCAGATAATTGATCATGGCAGAAAGGCTGATAGTTTCGGATTCCCCCAGATTGATGATCTCAAAGTGGCAACCGGTTTGAACGTAGGCCATCGCGGCACATATACCCTCGATGAGATCATCGATATAGGTGTAATCCCGGCTGGTGGAACCGTCTCCAAAGACAGGAAGGGCTTGGGAATCGTGGATGAGGCGGCTGAATTTGTGAATGGCGAGATCGGGACGCTGCCGCGGACCATAGACCGTGAAAAACCTCAGGCAGAGCATGGACATTTGGTAGTTGTGATGCCAGTTGTAGCAAAGCAATTCCCCCGCTTTCTTGGTGGCAGCATAGGGAGAAATGGGATTGTCCACAGGATCTGATTCCGCAAAGGGCAGTTTGGTGTTCCCGCCATAAACGGAAGATGAGGACGCGAAGATAAAGTTTTTTATCCCTTTCTGAGCAGCTGCAGCCAGCAAATTGACCGTGCCGGAAACATTCACCTCCGCATAGAGCTGAGGGTTCTCGATCGAGGGACGCACTCCGGCCATGGCTGCAAGGTGGACGACCATATCGATCGGATAGAGCTCAAAGATGGCATTTATCCGCTTATGATCCCGGATATCGGCTTCGATCAAAGTGAAACCCGGATGATGCAGGCAATCCTCGATGTTCTTGCGTTTGATATACGGATCATAGAAATCGGAGAAATTGTCCAGCGCAAACACCCGATATCCCTCCGCCAGAAGTCTTTGACTGAGATGCGAACCGATAAAACCCGCGGCTCCGGTGACCAGGATGTTTCCGGGATCAGCCATTTTCCCTTCTGATCATGGCTCCAATGCCGTTGAGCTTCTCCTCGATGCGGTCGTAGCCCCGGTCTATGTGATAGATGCGGGAAACCACGGTTTCACCTTCGGCTATGATCCCTGCCAGCACCAAGGCTGCAGAAGCCCTGAGATCTGTGGCCATTACTTCCGCGCCGCTCAGCTTTCCAACACCCCGGACAGTTGCGATGTTCCGATCCAGCCTGATCTCTGCCTGCAGGCGGTTGAGCTCGGCAACGTGCATAAAGCGATCCGGAAAGATAGTGTCTTCAATAAAGCTCATACCCTTGGCTAACGTGGCAAGAACCATAAACTGAGCCTGGAGATCCGTGGGGAAGCCGGGGTAGGGCAAGGTGATCAGATTGAAAGGTTTGATCTCAGAAGGCGGATGGATGGTGATCTCGTGTTCACCGATCAGCAATTCACAACCTGCCTCACGAAGCTTATCAAGAGCGCTGCCGAGATGTTCGGGGCGGAGGTTTTTGACCGTCACAGGTTCGGTGCTGAGTGCTCCGGCAACTAAAAAAGTTCCTGCTTCGATGCGATCCGCGATCATGGTCATTTCCACCGGAAAGAGGTCATCAACCCCGGTGATGATGAGAGTAGTGGTTCCTTTACCTTCGATCTTTGCACCCATTTTAACGAGTATGTCGATGGTCTGATCCACCTCAGGCTCCATGGCCGCGTTCAACAGGCGGGTTTGTCCGCTTGCCAGGACAGCTGCCATCAGGGTGTTGATCGTGGCTCCAACGGATGACTTTTCAAAATAGATATCCGCTCCAGTGAGCTTATCCGCCTTGGCATGGATATAGCCATGATCGATGCTGATCTGAGCACCCAGGGCTTCCAGAGCTTTCAGATGGAGATCTACAGGGCGGGTTCCGATCGCGCAGCCACCCGGAAAGGAGACTCTGGCTTCCTTCAGCCTCGCCAGAAGCGGACCCAGAACGTAGATTGATGCCCGCATTTTACTCACCAACTCATAGGGGGCCTCGTTGAAACAGATGTCTTTGGCATCGATAGACATCGTGCTGCCGTTGTGGTCGATCCTGGCTCCGATCACTCGCAGCAGGTGCGACATCGTTTTCAGGTCGATCAGATTAGGCACATTGCGCAGAACTGATTTTCCGGGCGCAAGCAGACAGGCTGCCATCACCGGCAGAATTGCGTTTTTGGCGCCGCTCACTTCTATGGTTCCGGAGAGTTTCCGGTTTCCTGTAATTCTGAAATTATCCATTTAATCCTCTTATGTGTTGATCAGGACGTAGCGATCCAGCCCTGCCGGATCACGCTTGATCTCAATTCTATCCAGACCCTGTTTTTTGGCAATAGCTTTTATCTGTTCTGACTGTCCGGCACCGATCTCGAAGCAGATCATCGCTCCCGGATTTGTGTGCAGGGAACTAAGCTCCAGGATCCTTCTGTAATAAACCAGTCCATCTTCCTCCGCCAGTAAAGCTGTTTTGGGCTCATGCTCACGAATGTGAACCGGCAGTAAAGCATAGTCTGAAGCGCTGATATAGGGCGGGTTGCTCACGATCAGGTCAAAGCGCTGCCCATCCTCCGGAAACAGATCGGCTTCCCTGAAATCGATCTCCAGACCGAGGCGCTCGGCATTCATCCTCGCTACTTCTATAGAGTGGACACTGATATCGGTGGCAGTAAGTTCCAGATCCGGACGGATCAATTTCAGAGCAAGAGCGATTGCTCCGCTCCCGGTTCCGATGTCCAGCACCCGCTGCCCGGGGTAAGTGCGTTGCAGGATCAGTTCAACCAGACCCTCGGTTTCGGGTCTCGGAATCAGCACAGCCGGGCTTACACTCAATTCCATCCCATAGAAATATGCCTTTCCAATGATGTATTGGCTGGGCTCTCCCTCCACCCGTCGCTGGCTGAATTGTTGCCACTGCTCATCCTGAGCATCAGTCAATTCCGTAGCTCGTTCCAACAGCAGTTCCATGTTGTTCAGGCCGGTAAGCTCAGAGAGCAGATAAAGAAAATCCGCGTGAGGTATTTGAGTGGATCGGGCAAGCAGCTCCGCTTCCCTCAGAGCATCAGCTAATTTCATCCGGCTCGGGACGTGCGAAATTAACCCGTTTACTTACGCTGATCTTTCTTCCCCCCTGGGAAAACTCCACAGAATCTGTGAGGTGAAAGAGCAGGGAAATGCCTCTGCCATGTTCCTCGATATTGAGCCGGGGGTCGGTTTGGACCCGGTTCAGCCAGCCTTGATAATCAAAGCCCTCCCCTTGGTCTTCAACACTGATCTGGATAAGGTTTTCCACCTGATTGACCGACATCTTGAAACCGATCCTCTTCTTCATGATCTCCGGATCCTGAAGTTTGCTTCGGATCAATTCCTGCATTTTCCCGTGATCAAACTGGCGTTCCTGTTGATTCAGCTTTAAGGTTCCGTGGATAAAGGCATTGTAAACCATCTCATCGATGATGATGAGGAGCTCATTGAGTACATTTTGGCTAAGCAGAAAATTGTGGATAAAAAAGCCGTTGAAGACTTTTGAGAGGCTGAACTTTGAGAAATGCAGGGGATCGATCAGGAAGCTGATCTCTGTATTATCAAGGGCCAAAAAGAAGTTTGAGAGATCAAATCTGTTGCGGCGGCGATCCAGAATGCCCTGGATAGAAAAGATGATCTGCTTGGCATCTATGGGTTTACGGATAAAATCCGCCGCACCCAACCGGATCGCCCGGATAAAATAATCCTGATCCAGATATCCGGTCATAAGGATCACATCCACATCACTCTCGTAAGTGCTGCGGATACGCTCCAGAAAATCCAACCCGGTAACACCCGGCATCTCGATATCACAGATGATCAGATCATAGTTTTGAGAAGTGATCTTGCGCAGAGCATCACTGCCATTGAATGCAGTGTCCGTGGCATAGCCGTGGATCTGAAGGATCTTGCTGAGGCTGTTGACGATGGATTGGCTGTCGTCAACGATCAGGATTCTGGCAGGTTCTCTGGCCATTTCACCCCAGATTTACTGTGAACAATTGATTGAGTTTGAGCATGGAAAACAGTTCATAGACGCTGTTTGAACTGCGCACAACCTCGATCTCTCCGCCCTTGCCGATAAAGTCTTTATAAAACAACAGTATTTTGCCGATACCCGTGGAACTGATATTGCGGCAATCAAAAAGGTCAAGCTCGAGGAGAGTACACTCGGAATGGAATACTTCTGCCAATTTTTCCTGAAGGATGTGGGCATTTTCACTGTTCAGAATGCCTTCGATCTTCATGAAAGCAACGTTGTTCTTCATTGTAAGATCAATTGTCATCGTATACTCCTTTCAATTTTTGGGATGATGCAGCCTTTGATTTATAAATCAGTTTGTCAAGTCCTAATCCACATAACCGCGAATTTTCTTCAACACGGCATTCTGAATGCTGAGCGGACTGATCTCGAATTTCTTGAATTCAAGGGTGTAAATTGCTCTTCCCTGACTGAGTGATCTGATCCGGGTGGCATAGCCAAAAAGCTCTGAGAGAGGTACGTCAGCCACGATCTCCTGCTGGTATTCGGAATGCCTGCGCATCACTTCGATCTTGCCACGTTTGGAATTGATATCCGCAATGATGTCACCCACGAAATCTCCGGGAGAGAGAACTGTGAGCAGCATAATCGGTTCCATGATCACGGCATCCGCTTGTCTCAACCCCTTTCCGATCGCCATCGAAGTAGAGATCTTGAAAGCGAGTTCGTTGGAATCTACAGGATCAAAATCACCATCGATAAGCTCGATCCGAACCCGCTCGACTGCGGCACTGATCAGGGGTCCGTCTCCAAGAGCGTTCAGGGCAGCTTCCTCGATGGGTTTCCAAAACTCAGCCGGAATTTTATCTGCGGTGATCGAATTGACAAAAATGTTCTTTTCTTCCTCTGGCAGTTCGGAGAGGGAAAGAGGACTGAGCCGGAATTTTACAGCGGCATAATTACCTTTTCCATTCATATCACGGATGAAAGTCTCTTCCACGATCACTTCGTTGGTGATGGTCTCTTTATAGGACACCTGAGGATTGCCTACATTGGCACTCACTCCAAACTCCCTGCGCAGTCTGTCCACGATGATATCGAGGTGCAGCTCGCCCATGCCGGAGATCAGGGTCTGCCCCGAGTCTTTGTCGATATGTACTTTGAAGGTGGGGTCTTCTTCCACCAACCGATCCAGTGCCTGAACCAGATTTTCCTGATCGGCCTTGGTTTTGGGTTCTATTGCAATGGAGATCACAGAATCCGGAAAGTGCATTTTGGAAAGGTGTAGCTCCAGCTTCCCATCTGTCATCGTATCACCGGTACTCAGGAACCGGGATCCGACTATCGCTCCGATATCCCCGGCATGAAGATTATCCAGATCAACTTTGCGGTTGGACATCATCTGCAACATGCGGGAAACCCGTTCCCGCTTGCCGTTCGTCTGATTGATGAAGCTTTCGCCTTTTTTAAGAGTGCCAGAATAGACCCTGATATAGACCAGTTTGCCCACATATTTATCCACCTGTACCTTAAAAGCCAAGGCCACAAAAGGATTAGAGGGGT
>JAKLEY010000249.1 GCA_022711455.1 Candidatus Cloacimonadota bacterium | reverse complement strand
GCATCCACTCTCTGCGCGGAGACATTCTGGCAGCCCAGCGTCAGCCCAAACGCGCCATTGAATCCTACCAAAAAGCCTTGCAGCTCTCTCCGGAATCCACTCATCTGAATTATGTGATCGGAAACTGTTACTTTTCCATGAATGATTTTCGGCTGGCTTTGGTCTATTATGACCAGATCCAACCCCCACCTCCCGAAATCGACTATAACAGGGCTTTGGCTCTGGCCTATCTGGGCCGCCATCTGGAAAGCGTTTCCATCCTCAAGAATGTGGTCACGGAAGGAGTTCGCAACCCCTATTTTCACTACCTTCTGATCGAGCAACTGATTCGTATCAAACAATATGAGGAAGCTCTTTTTTTCACAGAACTGGCGCAATCCACAATTGGATCCACCCAGACCCTGTCCATTCTCAAAGCCACTATCTATCACAAACAACAGATCTGGCTGCGGGCATACAGCGGCTACACTGAGGCAAACAACATCCTACGCCTGAATATGGCAGAGCACCTTCATCCCTACGCGCTCAGTGCCTGGCAGATCGGACAGCTGGAAGAAGCAACCGAACTGCTGGAAAAAACTCTGCGCATCGATCCCTACAGCAGCGCTGCTTATGAAGACATCGTGCGGTTGCTGATCGAGCGTGACCGTCCCAATCAAGCCCGCAAAGTGCTGGCTGACGCGCGCAAGAATCTGGGCAGATTGAGCCCGGTCCTGCGTCTGCTGCAGGAACGCCTGCTGAGCATCGGCGACAGCACCGGTTGATCCATGTTTCGCCTTTGTAACCCGGTTAAAACCTACGCCTGGGGGGATAGCAGCTTTATTCAGGACTTGCTGGGCCTGGATCAGAGTCCCATTGCTGAAGTCTGGATGGGAGCGCACCCCGCAGATCCATCAAGGATCAGGATCGGGGCGGAAGAGCAGCCCTTGGATGAGTATCTGCGCGGCACCCATCAGGATTTGCCGTTTCTGTTCAAAGTTCTGGCTGCCGGCTCTCCCCTTTCGATCCAGGTTCATCCTTCCAAAAGCATGGCCCGGGAGGGCTTTGCGCGTGAAAACAGAATTGGAATTGCCCCGGACGACCCGAAGCGCAACTATAAGGATGACAATCATAAACCGGAAATGCTGCTGGCTCTGACTGAGTTTGAAGCTCTTTGCGGGTTCAGGGACTTTGCTGAGATCAGCCTGTTTCTACAGCATTTTGCTTTGGATGAGCCTCTGCCTGCCGCTGCATCTTTTATCTGGAATCCGTCTGCTGCTGCCCTTTCAGGATTGATCCGCAGCCTGTTGGAGCTGAACACACCCGCTCAGGCTGGCTTTGTCCACAGAGTACTCAACCGCGAATTCTCAGAGCAGCATAGGACTCCACAAGCGATTGAACTGCAATCTGTTTGCCATCGCCTGAACGTTTGCTTTCCCGGTGATATCGGCTGCCTCTTTCCGCTCTTTCTGAACCATCTCCGGCTTCAGCCTTTCGAAGCTATTTTTATTTCCCACAGCATCCCCCATGCCTATCTGAGGGGAGGGGGCCTCGAACTTATGGCCAGCTCGGACAACGTTCTGCGTGGAGCCTTGACCCCAAAACACATCGATATTGAGGAATTGATCAGGGTTTGCAGTTTTGAGCCACAGCCCATTCATAGGATCGAGTCTTACCAGAACAGCTCTGATTTGCTGGTCTACTCTCCCCCGGTCTCAGAATTTGAGCTGACCTTCCCCTTACTCGCAGACGTGGATCTCGCTCCAGCACAGTCTGCCAGGATAGCGCTATGCCTCGCAGGCTCTTACACGTTTTCCTCTGCTGAAACTTCTTTAGATATCTCCAAAGGCGAATCCGTCTTCATAGCTGCCGGAGAGGAAGTCCGTCTCAAAGGAGATGGCTGTCTGGCAATAGCGGGAACAGCTTCAACAATTAAGAATTAAGCAGCGTGCTCCGGGGTGCCGATCTCCGAATCAGCACGTGGATAGTGGATCGCGCAGGTCACGTGAGCGGATTGCTTCTCCCTTTTGGACATACCGCTATCTAACCGCTATCTGACCGCTTACTAACCGCTTTCAAACCGCTTCGGCAAGGGAGATGACAAAGAGATGACAGGGAGAGGCAAGGGCGATGACAGGAAGATGTCCGGCAGCAAGAAGGTTTTAAAGTCTCTGTGTCTCTGTGTCTCTGTGTCTCTGTGGTAAAAAAAATAGGCGCTACGGCGAGC
>JAKLEY010000248.1 GCA_022711455.1 Candidatus Cloacimonadota bacterium | reverse complement strand
AAGCTGCCGGATACCTGCTCTTTCTGGTCACCAACCAAAGCGGTATCGCCAGAGGCTATCTCAATCTGGATGAGCTAAACAGTGTGCATGCCAGGCTCAATTCCCTGCTGGAGGCAGAACGGGTCAGGCTCGACCGGATCTACTTTTCTCCCTATTATGTTGACGGCATCGTCGAACCCTATAATATCGATCATGAAGACCGCAAACCCGGGCTGGGACTGTTCAAACAGGCCAAGCGGGATTATAAATTTGACCCGAGTGTATCCTGGATGATCGGAGACCGCTACACGGACGTTGCCTTTGGCAAAAAGGCTGGTTTGAAGACGATCTTGCTGCTCACGGGTAATGGACGGGAGATCTTCTATCAGGGAATCGAAGCTTGGGAATACAAACCCGATTTTGTGGTGGATGATCTGCTCACCGCAGCCAAACTGATCTCGGAATTTTACGCGAACTAAGATATGTACGGGCGCTCGCTTAGCGCCCATATTGATATCCTCCTTATCTTACAAGTCCGAGACCGCTCCCAGCCCCCTCCCTTAACCCTCCCCCAAGCGGTATGAAAGCGGTTAGCAAGCGGCATGAAAGCGGTATGACAGCGTTATGACTTCAGGCAAGGCCAGCCCAAAAAACTTGCTTTGGGAACAAATAATGCTTAAGTAATTCTTAGCATTTAGATGCAAACTGGAGGTTCAAATGAAACGCTTGTTTATGCTATGTCTGGCACTGATTGCCCTTTCGGCAGTGCCGCTGTTCGCGAATGGAGTTCTGGTGGTGGACGCTGAAGACGGAGATTGCATGCAATTGCTCTCCAGCACGGTCAGTGTGCAGGTCGAAGACCAGGTGGCGATCGTAACCTCAACTCAGGAATTTACCAATCAGTTCAATTGGCCCTACTTCCCCAAATATGCTTTCCCCTTACCCGTGGGAGCCAGTGCCACGCGTTTACGCTGGTATTTGAACGAAACCTGGTATACCGCGATCATCTCCGCAGTGCCGCAGGATTCTCTGCCTCCCGGACCCGGTGAGAGCTGGGCCTACAACCTCAGGCAGTATCTGGGTTCAAGCCCGATGTATTACAATTTTGAACAGGCTGTGCTTGCCGATCAGGATATTAAAGTCGAGCTCACCTATGCCATGCTGCTGCCCTATGCCAATGGCAACGTCAACTTCCTCTATCCCAATGATTACCAATGGATCCAGAGCTCTGCCCTGGACAGCCAGATCCTGGAATTTGACATCATTTCCCAGCGCACGATCCAGAATGTGGTCCTGCAGAACTTTAGCCCCGGCATATATACCAATGACGGGAACCACGCGCATCTCAGCCTGACCAGGCTAAACGTTCCTGCCAACAGCAATTATGTTTTGTATTATACACTCAGCCTGGATGAACTGGGGCTGTTTACGATGAGCACCAGACTGGACGAGGTTCCGGACGCCTATGGCAATGGCTATTTCCTCTTTGTGGCAGAGCCGGATCCCTCTGATAACACGGAAATCATCAACAAGGTCTTTACTTTGATGATCGACCGGAGCGGAAGCATGAGTGGCACCAAGATCGTTCAAGCCAGAAATGCTGCCAATTTTGTGATCAACCATCTCAATCCGGGAGACATGTTCAACATTGTTTCCTTTGCTTCCCAAGTTTCCAGCTTCCGCACGGAACATGTGCCCTTCACAACTTCCAACCAAACTGCTGCTTTGTCTTATATTGCAGGATTATACGCTTCCGGCTCCACCAATATCTCGGAGGCCTTCAGCACAGCCATTCCGCAATTTAACCAGGCCACAGATGAGACTGCCAATATCATTATCTTTTTCACAGACGGTCAGCCCACAGCAGGACTCACCAATCCCGATCAGATCAGGACTCACGTTACCAATCTGGTGGACGCTGCCAACACAGAGATCTATCTCTATAATTTCGGGATCGGCTCGGATGTGAACGTGCAACTGCTCACCTGGCTGGCACTGGATAACAACGGTCTGGCAGAATTCCTGGGTTCAAATGACTTTGAAACCACGATCAGCAATTTCTATATGACCATAGCCAATCCGGTGCTGATCCATCCCACGCTGAGCTTCTCCGTTCCGGATAACATCTCGGAGACCTATCCCCAGCCTTTGCCCAATCTCTATCTGGGAACTCAAATGATCGTTGCCGGCAGGTATAACAGCCCCGGAAACATCAATGTAACGCTATCCG
>JAKLEY010000247.1 GCA_022711455.1 Candidatus Cloacimonadota bacterium | reverse complement strand
TGTTCATGGAGATTCAGATCGACTATCCCGTTGCCTCGGACGATCCCTCCACGCCTGTAGTAAGCCAGATGCTGCACCAGAACTACCCCAATCCCTTCAACCCGGAAACCACCATCAGCTTTGATCTGATGAGCCCCGGGGCTGCCCGGTTGGGGATCTATAACCTGCGCGGACAGCTGGTGCGCTCTTTGGTGAATACCAGCCTTCCAAACGGCAGACACAGCGTGGTCTGGAACGGTCTGGATGAAAGCGGAAACGCTGTCTCCAGCGGCGTCTATTTCTATCGGCTGACTGCCGGAGGAACTACCGAAACCCGAAAAATGATGCTGGTCAAATAGGACCAACTCTGATATTGATCTGGCACCGGTCACTTGTTGGCCGGTGCTTTTGTCTGGATTGCAGACTTTGGATTGCAGACTTTCTTGTCTGCACGTGAATCAGGATTGCAGACTTTCCAGTCTGCAAGTGTTCTCGGGATTGCAGACTTTCCAGTCTGCACTGCAGGGACGAATCCCTGCGATCCACGGGTCACGTGCAGGGACGAATCCCTGCGATCCACGGGTCACGTGCAGGGACGAATCCCTGCGATCCACGGGTCACGTGCAGGGACAAAGCCCTGCGATCCAATAAGAAGTGAGGAACCATGCCCCAAGCTAAAGACTACTCCGCCTTTCCCAACCAAATTGAACTGGATGTCCTGCTCCGTCACGCACCGGAGTATCCCTCCTCCGCTTTCATGATCTTCGATTTTGATGTTCCCGCTGTCTTTGGCAGCAAAAAAGTTCCGGTCTTAATGACCATAGACGGCAAGCAGTTCCGGCGCACTCTCTCCCTCTACTCCGGGGCTTACATGATGGTCTTCAACGCGGAATTGCGTGAAGCCACAGGATATAAAGCCGGGGATAGCATACACGTCAAGCTTGAGCGTGACTTTGAGGAAAGGGTGGTGGAGCTTCCGGCCGATCTGGAGCTTGCCCTCAAAGAAGCCGGAGCGTTGGAAGCCTGGAAGAAATGGTCCTATTCCCACCAAAAGGAAGATCTGGCCTGGGTAAACGACACCAAAAACCCAGTCACCCGAGCCAGGCGCATTGCCAAATTGCTGGAAAAGTTGAGGTAGTACAGGCGGTCGCCGTACCGCCTATCTAAGAATCTGTTCGTTTTTTCCGGGATGGGCGCTACGGCGAGCGCCCGTACAATGAAGTACAGGCGGTCGCCGTACCGCCTATCTAAGAATCTGTTCGTTTTTTTCGGGAAGGGCGCTACGGCGAGCGCCCGTACACAATAATCCTTGACGAAAAACCCTACTTTCAGAGCTTGCTAAACTTGAAAATGTGTGTGCTCACGAATAGGATATAAATATGAATAAACGCTTTATACTCTTGGCTTTATGCCTTGCAAGCCTCAGCCTTGTCCGGGCTCAAATGGCCTTGCCCACTATGTCTCAATCAGGACAGGACAACTACTATTTCCGAAGCTTCGATCTCTTTGCCACCAGAGGCTATTACGATGATGTGATCGGGCTCAGTGGCCCCGCGCTGAAGTCTGGACTCCACAATCTGATTCATTCAACGCATGCCACGGCATACAGCTATTCTGCTGTCACAAACCAGATGAAATACACCGACCAGGATCCCGGTAATTCCAATAATGTGATCGAGATCTACACCGGCTGGAGTGTTCCCGCAGACAACTATGGAGGCGGGACGACCGACTGGAACAAAGAACACACCTGGAGCAAAAGCCACGGTGATTTCGGAGATGTGGCTCCGGCAGGCACCGATCTGCACCACTTGCGTCCCTGCGATGCCACGGTCAATTCTGCCAAAAACAACCGGGATTTTGATTGGGGGACCGTTAATTACACGGACGGATCACCACCTCCCGGTTACTCAGCTGTCACCGGCTGCAAAAAGACTGATCCCGATATCTGGGAACCCCGCGATGCCGATAAAGGCGATGTGGCCCGGATGATCTTTTACATGGCTGTGCGCTATGACGGAGTGGACACCTCATACGATCTGGAATTGGTGAATTATATCCCCAGCCAGGGAAGCTCCGGATATGACCCCTTTTATGCCAAGCTGACAACTCTGCTCCAGTGGCATGAGGACGACCCGCCCGATGCCTGGGAACTGCGCCGCAATCAGAGAACCCAGGAACGTCAGGGCAACCGTAACCCCTTTATCGACTATCCCGGCTTTGCGGCTTCGAT
>JAKLEY010000246.1 GCA_022711455.1 Candidatus Cloacimonadota bacterium | reverse complement strand
CGTAAGGCGTAGGAGCTTCCGGAACTGAAATTGGAATTGGCTCCCGCGTTTGAGGAACTAAAGGCGAAATGGCTGTCTATCCACAGGTTGTCGATAGCGTCTGCGATCGTGATGTTTCCGTAGGGTGCAAGGCTGAGCCCCGTCCCGGAAACCTGGCTCAGATGCCGGTCTCCGGTTCCCATGATATTGAAGTTTAGTGGTTGGCACAGCCCTCCCTGGCTAAAATTTCCATAGAGATTCAGCGTGATGTAATTGCCGTTTGAGTACTCGCTCAGGATCTTTCCGCCATTTAGCAGGCTCAGGTTGCCGTTAATATTCAGGGTGGCGTTGGTGGAGGATACATTGCTTAGCCCGGCTGTTGTGCCCTCTATGCTCAAATGGTTGCAGCTTGCGGTTCCCGCAAGAAGGACCTGACCCTGGATGATCACGTCGTCTGAGGCACCCGGAACAGCCCCCGCGCCGTCGATCCAGGTCTCAGGGATGCTCCAGTTTCCTCCGTTGACCGACGTAAAGGTTCTCGTCTCAGCCACAGCCCAGGCTCCGATCAAAAATACCAGAAAAACCAGCTTTATCTTCTTCATGACAGATACCTCCAGCATCTTGAATCTGATTCATGGTGCTGGTTTAGTATACTGAATGTCAAGCGTTTTCTCTGCATAAAAGCAGCAGGGGACCTTCTTGGGGCGCAGATTGTGGAAAAATGTCAATAAACCGGAGGGAGGTTCCCGCAGCCTAAGCCTGACCCCGACAGCATGCTGACGGCATGCTGCAGGCACGGTTGTGCAGGAGGCATGCAGGGGGCGTGCCTGCGGCATGCCTGAAGGGTATCAGGTAGTGTCGCACGCCGATGCGATGACATTTATGTACGGGCGCTCGCTGTAGCGCCCTTCTTTGAGTATTCATTGCTATTCATAGATAGGCGGTACGGCGACCGCCTGTACACCATGTTCGGATCGGAGTCCGAACCTACACAATATCAACCCTCTTCGGGATCGTTGTGTTCCGCGCCGCTTACAAAGCTGTCTTCCGGATTGAGCTCGATGGCCTTGATCTCGATCTTATACTTCATCAGGCCGGGATAATTCTCTCGCAGATGATCCAGCACGCTCTCGTTCAGGTTCTCCAGTTTGGCCATCGCTTCAGGGCTTAGCTTGATTTTAAAAGTGAGGACGGTCTTTGTGTTGATGGCAACACCGCTGTCGATGTGGGGAAGCTCTCCGCAGAGGCTTTCCAGGTGCGCGGGAAGGGTTTTTTCCGCCAGCTTCATGATCTGCACGATGCGGTAGACCTTAAAGCCGAAGTAACCGGCTGTTGCCACTCCACCCGCTAAAAATATGGTCTTTAAAACTCTTTTCATGGTTAAACTCCTTTATCTTATGCTAAATACTCTCTATTCAATTGCCTTGACCGGCATCCAAATCTCTATTACTGATTCCGGGTCTTCCGGATTTTCCGCGTTATATCGTTTATCGTAGCTTTCCAGGACATCGCTCTGCAGGAATTCGCGTTTGGAATTGGGCAGGTACTTCTGGAAAATGTAATTGAAACTGTCTTCCAGACGGCTGAGCGGACCCCTGTGTTCAAAGACCAGATAGTTGGCAGCGGCTATCTTGCGCAGGACCATATCCTTGGGCAGATTCTCTTCGCTTTTGACCTCGGTGGCAGCCATGTATGCATAGCCGGTGAAGGTTTCAGGATCGTAATTCTCGGTGAAATAGGTGATTCCGTAGAGCACATCCCCGGTGGCGGATTTGATGCTTGCATAATTCTGCATCAGATTCATCCAGCAGTTCATGATCTGATCGTGATCCATGCTGTCATGGACCTCATAACCGGCCACCAGCATGCTTTCCAGCTTGGCTTCACGAGGCTCCGGAGAGATGGAATATGCGGCGTCTGCACTCATGATCTCTTCTGCCCACAGGGCTCCGGTGAGTAAGACACAAACTAACAGAACTAAGGATCTTGTGATCATCTTCTTCTCCTAATAAAGAATGGGTACCTTTTCAGGATAATTTAGTCAGAAGGGGGAGCTTTGCAAGGATGAAAAAGTGACGAGTGACGAGTGATGAGTGACGAGAGGGGTGCAGGGGTGCAGTTCGCCCCGCTCTCTGCTTCTCTCTGCTTTCTCTGTGCCTCTGTGTCTCTGTGTTAAAAAAAGTGATGAGTAATGAGTAATGAGTGATGAGTGGAGCGCAGCTGCTCACGTCACTCGTCACTTGTCACTTTCAAAAGAG
>JAKLEY010000245.1 GCA_022711455.1 Candidatus Cloacimonadota bacterium | reverse complement strand
GAGCCTGGCAGGAAAGTCTCGATATCTCCATGGATATTAAGGCACTGGCCACAATCCCCGTCACGGTGGTTTCAGCGGGGTGTAAGGCTATTCTGGATATCGGAGCCACTTTGGAAGCCCTGGAAAGCGCTGCCGTGCCTGTCTGGGGCTGGCAAACAGACAGATTTCCCACTTTCTATTCCGCCACCAGCAATTTCAAGATCGATTCCATCGCAGATCCCTCAGCTTATGCCAGAGCTAAGAGACTGTACCACGAGATGTCGGCCACCCCGGGCGGAATCCTGGTCGCCAATCCGATTCCGATCGATTCTCAGATCAAAGCGGAGCTGATCGAGCCTGTGATCATTGAGGCCATCGGCCTTGCCAGGGCACAGAGCATCAGCGGAAAAGCTCTGACCCCATTTTTACTTGACCATCTGGCACGGGCCACAAAGGGTGAATCCGTGAAGGCAAATCTGGCTCTGCTGGAGAATAATGTCCGGCTTGCCGCCAGGCTTGCAAAAGCTGAACTGGAGTAAATGATGAAACTATACATCTCTTTGGATATGGAAGGAATCCCGGGGACTTTTAACTGGGAAAACGAAAAGCTGGATCGCCCCATGGTTCGCAAAGCCATCCGGGGTCATATTGAAGATCTGATCGAAGGCATCCGTGAAAGCAGGCATTCGGATGACATCTCGGAAATTGTTATTGCGGATTCGCACAGCGCGGGGGATAACCTCGATTACGATATCACGGGTCTGGATGAGCGGATCTATCTTATCTCCGGCTCACCCCGTCCCTATTACATGATGCCGATGCTGGACAGCTCGTTCGGACAGGTCTTCCTGTTGGGCTACCATGCCGGAACCGGTGCTCTGAAAGGGAATATGGATCACACCTATTCCAACAGCAGGATCCAGAAGATCTTTCTCAATGACCAGCCCATGAATGAAGCCCTGATCAATGCAGCCTATGCAGGATTTCTGGGAGTTCCGGTGAGCCTGGTGACGGGTGATCTGACGCTCAGGAGTGAATTGCTGCGCGAGGGAGCTATGCCCTGGCTAAAATATGTGGTCACCAAAGAAGCCCATTCCAAATTCTCTGCCAAAAACTATCCTCAGAATGTGGTTCGTCAGAGCCTGCATCACGAGATAAACTCGGCTCTTGCTCAGAATCGGGATGACATTCCATTATATGCTTTATCCTCCCCCTACCGCCTGAAGATAGAATTCCATTCCACAGCGATGGCGGATCAAGCCTGCATGATGCCTTACACCAAGCGTCTGGATGGCAGAACGATACTTTATGAGGACAATGATTTCGGAATCATCTTTGAGGCCATTATGGCGCTGGTGACACTGGCTTCAACGGTTGGAATCTAATAGGCGAAAACTATCCCGCTCATAGGGAAGATCCATTGTTCAAGGCTTGTCTGAACAGCGATCTCTCCAGGTTTGCGGATCAGCTCTGGATAGCGGTTTTGGCCGGAGTAGATGGGAATGCACTCGACCTGCAGCTTTTCTACCGGGTATCTGAAGGTGATGGAAACGCCCTTGGTCGGCTCTGTGATAAACACGCTCAATTGATGTGATCTCTTGGGATAGAGGGTTTGAGTGTCGATCTCGAACTTCACGTCCTGTCCCACCAGTTGCTTCAGAAGAGGGTGAGCGCACAGCACTTCGATGCAGCCGTCCTGAAGAGTGATCCTTGTGCTCAGTTCCAGCTCGTTAATCCTGATCGAACTCACAATGAATTCATCCTCGGTAAGCCCAAAATTCTCATCCATCAGCCAGCGGTATTCCACATCCCGTCTTCTGAAATAGCGTGAGAGCGCGTCTTCCCGGTTGGCACAGACCACCAGGAAATAATCGTTATCCAGGATCTTGCTGAATGACAATGTGGTCACCGTCTTCCAATGTGTGTCCCTGCCAGTATCAATGAATTCAACGCTGTGCCTGAAGTCCCTGCGGTAATGAACGTCCTGGTCACGGTCGAAAAACAAGTTTGATAGCATCTCGTGATAAACCAAAGATCCGATCTCAGCGCTACCCAGACGCGTGGAAACAGCTGTCTCGATGATGGCGCTGAGCTTACTGTCGCTGAAATCCTCCGGCACAAAATCCCGACGTGACAGGGGAGCACTACTTTCCAACTTCTGACCGCTAAAGTAATACCTTTTGGCCCGGCGACCAACCTGGCATAAAAGTTCGTAGGCTGATCCACCATAGAGAGCGGATAGCCGTTCTGCCCTTAGTTCC
>JAKLEY010000244.1 GCA_022711455.1 Candidatus Cloacimonadota bacterium | reverse complement strand
CGAACAGGATCTTGCGGGCAAGGGAGAAGCCATTGGTGTGGAGCCCTGAAGAGGGAAATCCCAAAACTAAATCACCCGGATTTACCTGGCGCGGCAGCAGAGCGTCCCGCTCCACCATGCCAACAATTGTTCCCACCAGATCGAAATCCTGAGCGTGATATATGCCCGGCATTTCTGCCATCTCTCCGCCGATCAGAGCGCAACCGTTTTCACGGCAGGCTTTGACCAGGCCGGAAATGATGCTTTGCACTTTATCCGGATCCATGGACGCAAGTCCGATATAATCCAGCATAAACTGCGGCAGCGCACCCTGAACGAGGATATCGTTTACGCAGTGATTCACCAGATCCTGACCGACAGTGTCGTAGACACCAGACATGATAGCGACCAGCAGCTTGGTACCCACTCCGTCCGTACTGGATACCAGCACAGGCTTATTCCAGGTCTCCAAATCGATGTTGTAGAGACCGCCAAAGCTGCCCAAATCACTGAGCACGTTATTATTATAGCTTGTCCTCACCAGACCCTTGATCGCCTTAACCGCGTTCTCTCCTGCGACGACATCCACACCTGAGCTCTTGTAGTCCAGCTTTTCGCTCATGTCCAGCGCTCCAGATTTTGAACCATGGCATCAATTTTGTCACGTCCGATCCTGATCAGACCTTTGACGCTGAATTCACTCACGTCCAGAGCAGCCATCACTGTTCCGTATCTTACGGCAGCTCTCAGATTCTCTTCACTCAGGTCACCCCGCTCTGCCAGATAGCCCAGAAATCCTCCCGCGAAGCTATCTCCGGCTCCGGTAGTATCCTTGATCGGGTAGATCGGGTAAGCCGGAGCAAAAAAGTATGAATCCTTCGTTACCATGATAGAGCCGTATTCGCCCCGTTTGATCAGGACCACCTTTGGTCCCAGAGCCAGAATTCCGCGGGCGGCCTCAAAGATGTTGTCCAGACCTGTGTAAAGCCTGATCTCATCTTCATTGATGAAGACAATATCCACTTTTTGGATCACTTGAGTGAGAAGATCAGGGCAAAGATTGATCCAGTAATTCATGGTGTCGCAGGCTACCAGAGCATAGTGTTCCACTCCTGCTAAAACAGAGAGTTGCAATGCAGGGTGAATATTGGCCAAAAACAGGCTGTGACAACTGCGACAGTTGTCCGGAAGTTTGGGCTGAAAATCGGCAAAGACGTTCAGATCGGTGCTCAGGGTTTCAGCCTGATTGAAGTCGTTGTATTTTCCGCTCCAGCGAAAGGTCTTTCCGGGTTGAACTTCAAGACCCTGCAGATCGATCCCGCGGGTCTTGAAGAGTTCCACGGCCTCACTTGGGAAATCAGAGCCTACCACACCCACAAGGCGAACATCCGTGAAGTTTGAAGCCGCAATGGAGCCGTAGCTGGCAGAGCCACCCAGGATGTCAGAGACCTTTCCTGCCGGGGTTTCGACTGTGTCCAGCCCGATCGAGCCAACTATGACCAAGCTCATGGGCTGACCTCAGCGCTGTCCACCGGGGTGGTCTGGTAGCGGGGAGTTTGCTCTCCCCATTTGATGCTTTCGGTCTGATTGAGTTTGTTCATGACCACCAGAATCGCGACCAGAACCAAGATCATGATGATGACTTTGGTCCAGTTAAATGACTTTTTGCGCTTGCTTTGCCAGCGCTCATCCAATCTGCCTTTAATATCAGCCATATTGTGCTAACCTTTCAGTTCAGCCAGGAAAGCTCCAAAACGGCGTGCGCCTTCGATCAGGTTTTGCATGCTGTTGGCATAGGAGAAACGGACTGAGCCTTCCAAACCGAATGATCCTCCCGCCACCAGAGCCACATGGTGCTTTTCCAGCAGGACATTGCAAAATTCATCAGCGTTGGAGATGCCAAGCCGGTTGTTTTGCAGATACCAGCTGATATCCGGCATTATGTAGAAGGCACCCTGGGGTTTGAAGCATTTCAAATGGGGGTTCTTCATCAATTCGTCATACAGGAAATTGCGTCTGTTCTCAAACTCCAGCCGCATTTTCTCGATCGAGTCATCCTCTTCCAAAAGAGCTGTCACGCAGGCTTTTTGAGTGATCGAATTCACGCAGGAGGTGGCATGTTCCTGAACTCTTCCCGCGGCTGCTATTATCTCCGAGGGGCCGGCAGCATAGCCCAAACGCCATCCGGTCATCGCGTAAGCTTTTGAGACTCCATTGATAATCACGGTTTGGTCTTTCATGCGCGGATCAACGCTCGCAATGGATACATGCTTCACCCCGTCATAGACCAGGCGTTCATAGATCTCATCAGAAAGCACCAGAACATTGT
>JAKLEY010000243.1 GCA_022711455.1 Candidatus Cloacimonadota bacterium | reverse complement strand
GCTGAGGAAGCCAAATCCGCTGCCCGGGCCAAGGATTAGCATGCCGATAATCGTAAAGAAATTCGGTGGCAGTTCAGTTGGCAACATCCAGCTGATCAAAGGTATAGCCCACAAGATCGCCAGCCTGGCTCAGGAAGGAGAATCAATCGTGCTGGTGGTTTCAGCCATGGCCAAAACTACGGATGAGCTTTTCCGTCTGGCTTTTGAGATCTCGGATCACCCTTCCCGCCGGGAACTGGATATGCTGCTCACTGCCGGGGAACGCATCAGCATGTCGCTCTTATCTTTAGCCTTGCACAACGAAGGCCTGAGCTCCATCTCGTTCACGGGTTCCCAGAGCGGGATCATGACCGATGCCATGCACGGGAATGCCCGCATTCTCGATGTGAATGCCTTCCGCATCCGGGAGGAACTGGCCAAAGGCAAGATCGTGATCGTGGCAGGCTTTCAGGGAGTTAGCCCGGAGAAAGAGATCACCACTTTGGGACGTGGAGGTTCAGATACCTCCGCAGTGGCTCTGGCCAGCTATCTGCATGCTGAAAGCTGTGAGATCTTCACAGATGTGGCTGGGGTCTACACTGCTGATCCGCGTTTAGTGAAGACAGCCCGCAAGCTAGACTGTATAGACTATGAAACCATGCTGGCTCTGGCCTACAGCGGCTCCAAGGTGCTGCATCCCAGAGCTGTCGAATTTGCCTGTAAATATAATATCCCGGTGGAGATCAAATCCTCCTTCACCTTCGAAACAGGAACTCTGCTCGATACACGCCGGAATCTGATCAATAAAGGATTTTTAATGGAAGAACGCATAATCAGCGCCATTGCCCACAAAGACGGTCTGGCGCGCTATCAACTCAAAGCTGACGATGCTCTGCAGACTGCTCTTAGCACCTGGAACAACGAGATCTTCAAGTATTACCTCCAGGATGAGACTCTCGAGCTGGTCATCGAGAACAAATTTGCCTCCGAGATCGATCATCTGATCAGGACCCAAAACCTGCAGCTGATCAAGCGGCTGGAGGGAAGCGCCTTTATCACCCTGGTAGGGCTTGGAATCAATCTGGACCCCGGTTTCCTGGCTGAAGCCATGCTGATCTGCAAACCCTATCAGATCCAAAGGATCTCTCACAGCGATAAAACTCTGGAATTGATGCTGCCCTCAACGCAGCTGGAAGCCTGTCTGAACGCTCTGCATCAGGCTTTCATAGGAGTTTCTCAATGAAGTATCTGGTCACCAGCGCTCTGCCTTATGCCAACGGTAAATTGCATGTGGGTCACGTTGCCGGAGCCTATCTCCCGGCTGACATTTTCGTGCGTTTCCTGAGGCTGCAAAATGAAGACGTGATCTATATCTGCGGCACGGATGAACACGGCACTCCGATCTCCATCAGCGCGGATCGGGAAGGCATCAGTCCGCAGGACGTCGTGGATCGCTATCACAGATCCATCAAAGAGGCTTTTGACGGGATCGGGATCGAATTTGACAATTTCTCCGGCACTGCCAGACCACCGCATCACAAGATCTCTCAGGAGTTTTTCAGCAATCTGTTCCGGAAAGGCAACGTCAAACCCAAAAGCACTTTGCAATTCTATTGCACTCACGACAAACGCTATCTGCCCGATCGCTATGTGGAAGGCACCTGCCCCAAATGCGGTGCCACAGGCGCCAGAGGAGACCAGTGTGACGCCTGCGGACAGGTCTATGACACTACCACCCTCAAAGCTCCTTCCTGCAAGATTTGCGGAAACGAGCCCGAGATCCGGGAGACCAAACACTGGTTTCTGGATCTGAACGATTTCACGGAGCGGATCAGGGCCTGGATCTCCACCAAAGACTACTGGCGTGAAAACGTGCGCAACTTTATGCTGAACCTTTTGGAACAAGGTCTGATCGAGCGTTCGATCACCCGCGACCTCTCCTGGGGTGTGCCGGTTCCGCTTCCCGATACGGAAGGAAAGGTGCTCTACGTCTGGTTTGATGCCCCGATCGGCTATATCTCTTCTACCATCGAGTGGGCCCAGCGGATTGGAGATCCGGAGCGCTGGAAGAACTATTGGCTGGATCCCGAGACCCAATTGATCCATTTCATCGGCAAAGATAATATCATCTTCCACGCTCTGATGTGGCCCGCAATGCTGATGGGACAAGACAAAAGCTATTGCCTCCCGCATGATATCCCAGCCAATGAATTCATGAATCTGGAAGGGCAAAAAATCTCCACCAGCCGGGATTGGGCTGTGTGGGTGGATGAATTTGTGCAAGTCTTCCCCGGAGAATATCTGCGCTACTACCTGGCTGTGAATGCCCCTGAAACC
>JAKLEY010000242.1 GCA_022711455.1 Candidatus Cloacimonadota bacterium | reverse complement strand
ATGCGGGCATCCAGCGGATCATCCAGCTCAGCTTCTGCCAGAATATTGAGAGCGTGCAGCCAGTTGGTCTTGAGGACCGCTTCCGCTCTCAGGATCTGATTGGTGGTCTTAGTTCCCGGCATTATCCAGCTCGTTAAGGATTTCCTGCACAGCGCGTTGGAGCTGAAGATCGCGATCAGCTATGAGGTCGTTGGGACTCAGCTCCACGATTATATCTGGCTTTGCACCGGTGCCTTCCATATTGGTTCCATCCAGTTTATACCAACCGCTGCCCGGCATCCGCATCGAGGATCCATCGATCAGATCATACTGCCAAGTGCCGATCACAGCACCGCTGGAGGGATATCCCACCACTTTGCCCAGCTTGAGCTCCTGATACACGATGGGGAAGATCTCGCCATCCGAAAAGGAATGCTCGTCCACCAGGACTATGGAGGGTTTACCCCACATTCTTCCGGGCTCGGGAGCCGGTTGTTTATTCCAGCGCCGGGAGGAGGAAAAGCCATATTGCTGCTTTTGGAGCAGGCTGATGATCTGGTCATGAATGCGCCCGCCCACATTGCCACGCACGTCTATGATCAGGGCTTCTTTGTCAAAATTATCCCTGAAGAGATCACGGTAGAAATTGGACCAGTCTTCACTGCCCATGGCTGGGATGTGGATATAGCCGACTCTGCCCTGGGTGAGCCGTTCGACCTCAGCCGCGCGGTTACGGGTCTTATATTTATACCATAAGGCGCGTTGCTCGCTCCAGGAAAGCCCGGTGATCACCGCATCCGTGGAAACTCCATCCTGTGTGAAAGTTAATCTTATCTTCTTTCCGGTCTTATCTGCCAGCAGAGAATCCAGCGGCGTTGTCTCCGTTACACTAATGCCGTCTATTGATGTGATCACGGCTCCGGCTCTCAGCTTGTAGAGATCTGCCAGACGGGTGGTGGGGAGGACGGTCTTGACCCTGATGCCTGATTTCTGTGGCAAGCTGTAATCCAGCTCCAGCCCGAGATGGGCTGTGCTCTTTGAAGGATAAAGCTTGTCCATGCGGGGGTAGAAACCGGTGTGGGAAGCGTTTACTTCTCCGATCAGCTCATCAACGATCATGCTGAGATCATCCATGTTGCGAACTTTGTCCAGATAGGGGGCAAAGCGGTCGTAGAGCTCATTCCAGTTTTGACCGTGCATCTTGGAATCGTAGAAATTGAGCCCGAACGCGCCCCAGACTTCCTCAAAGACCCTCTTGTTCAGTTCCTTGTAATCGAAGGTGTAATCAAAGCGGGCTGTGAATTCTACTTTCTTGCCGCCATTGATGTTATAACTTTTGATGCTGTTGCCTTCCTGGAAGTAGATCACGTCTCCCGCGATGCGGAAATTGCGGGCCTGTCTGCCAAAATTGTGCTCTTCCTCGATACCTTTTCCATAGATATTGGCTTTCATCAGCAGGGTGTCCTTGCTTTGTCGGCTGCCGTCCTTCATATAGAGGAAAGTGCTGTCGCTGAGGGTTCGGACCACAATGAGGTCATACTCACTGTCCTGGATCACAGGATAGATACGGTCGCGGATACCCTCTTTGACCAGTTCGAGACTCTTGGGCAGATTTGCCTCAGTATCTTCATCCGCGGGACTTGCCAGGCTGTCTGCAACAGAGCTCAGGCTGTCTGAAGGCTCGGTTTTGGAGCTCAGACCGGAAGCGAAGACCTCGCGCCAGTTATCTTTATCGTGTTCAAATTCATCCCGGGGTACCAGATCCATACGCCAGATTCCGCCCGAACGCTGCATCAGGACAGATTTGTTTCCCGGCATCCAGCCTTGCCAGGCAACCCACTGGTCATCGGTGTAGAGCTTGGTAAATTCTTTGGTGGCAAAGTCATAGAGATACTGCTCCCGCATCCAGTTCTCAGGACGCAGACCCATAAACAAAGCATGGCTTTTCTCTTTGTTGATGGCAAAAACGGAGCTGATCGCGCTGGGAGCTTCCACGATCTCCCAAATCTTCAGGGTGGAATCTGCTATGGCGATCTTACCGGTCTCAGTTTCGTCCCGGTAATGGATCATCAGGTTATTCTCCATATCGCGGTTGAACATTTCCACATAATAATCTTCTTTACCAAACCAATCCAGAGGCTGGATGCTTATGGTGCTGTCGATCACAGCCCGAAAGAGGTTGTCCCTGCCTTTTTGCCTTTTCTGAACGATCAGTTCATGGCTGTTTGGCAAAAAGATCATCCCGTTCGAGCCTCCGTGGTCGGTGGTGATGCGTTTGGCTTCCCCGCCTTTCACTGGCATTGCAAAGAGATCATATCCGGCTTTGAAAGCAACCACCAGGTTGTCATCGCTG
>JAKLEY010000241.1 GCA_022711455.1 Candidatus Cloacimonadota bacterium | reverse complement strand
AGAACGGGACGCAGGAATTACTTCACGGCATTGGGGCTGACCATGGGCTTTGGCGTGCTGATGAGCTATGTCAGAATTGTCCAGGGTGGCCATTTTTTCAGTGATACGGTCTGGGCAGGGGCTATCGTCTGGTTCGTGAGCTATGCCCTCTACCGGATCATGGCTCTGGACAACAGACCCGGCCTCATTTAGCGAATGCTTGAGAACGGGCAGGCTAAGACAAAAAATAGCTGGACAGTTTAACCGCTGCCCTCAGACTTGAACAAAATCCACACAATGGAGATATGAATTATGAAAACCGGAACTAAAATAGTCCTTGGAGTCGTACTGATCATCGTTCTCCTGGTCCTCATCATAGGTGGCTGGGTAGTCGGTCGTTACAACAAAATACAAAAAGAAAAAGTGGCGGTGGAGACAGCCTGGGCTCAAGTCCAAAACGTCTATCAAAGCCGTTATGATTTAATTCCCAATCTTGTAAACACCGTCAAGGGCGCTGCCAATTTTGAGCAGGAAACCCTCACAGCTGTCGTCGAAGCCCGTGCCAAAGTCGGTGGTCAGATCAATCTCCCTGAGGGAGCTTTAAATGATCCCACTGCCATGGCCAATTTCCAATCAGCCCAGGCTGGTTTGTCATCAGCTCTGCAGAGATTGATGGTGGTTGTGGAGCAATATCCCACTCTCAAAGCCAATCAGAACTTCCTGGATCTTCAGGTCTCATTGGAAGGGATGGAAGGCAGGATCAGAACCGAACGCGTGCGCTATAACGATGCGGTCAAAGCTTTTAACCAACTTATTGTGGTTTTCCCGAACAATATTTTTGCCGGGATCTTCAATGTGAAACCGTTCCAATTCTTCCAGGCGGATGCTGCTGCCAACACAGCCCCCGTGGTTGATTTCGGGACGAATAAGTAATTAGACAACAGATTCGGAATAACAAAAGATGAGGATATTATGAAAGCTCAACACTTGATCTTAGTGGTCCTGATGTGCTCACTGACCATGGGTCTGGCAGCGCTCGACCGTTCCGAAAGAGCGATCGGGATCCAATTTGGCACCAGCTCCGGCAGTGGATATTCCTATCGCTGGATGGGTGAGAACCACGGTCTGCAGTTTACCCTGGGTGCGATCACCTACGGATCCAATGATGTTAAATTTCCCAATTATCTGTACGACGAAGATGTCGAATCCCCCGGCGCGGAGACTACTCTTTACACCCGCAAAGGCAGAAAATCTTCGATGAGCGTGGGTTTGAACTATATCAATGTCCTGGAAAGCAACCGCAGCAGCCGTTTCTATCTGGCAGTGGGCGGAGCTTACACCATCAGACGCGACAAAGAGTTCACCCGCAGCTATAACCGCATTAACAACAACTATTATGAATATCAGCTGGACACCACCCTTCCCCAGGTGAAGAGCACAGTCAAGAATGACAAATGGACCGTTGGCGGAGGCCCGGGTTTTGAACTTACCCTGGATAAACACTTCCGCTTCACTTTCGATTTGCCCTTCACCTATAACAGCGATGATGAGATGGTTATGTATATCCCCCAGGTGGGGCTCTACTACTATTTCAGATAAGCTATCGAAATCAGAATTCAAGCCTGCTTTCGAGCAGGCTTTTTTCGTGGCTTGCTATCCATCTGCTCCTTTGCTGGTGGTTATTGCCCATTCATCTGCCTCCCCTCTCACTGCCATCTCAGTTCAGGAAGCGGTTTGACAGGGATAAATGTACAGGCGCTCGCTGTAGCGCCTATGTTCAGGGTGGATTCCAGCCTTCACTGGAATGACGGGAAAGGTACACTGAACCCCTTCCGGAGTCCATATCCCTAATCCCTAATCCCTAATCCCTAATCCCTAATCCCTAAATACTCGGCTGGCTTTCGATATATTTGATCAGATCCTGCACGGTGTCGAAGAGGTGATCGGGTTTGGCGTCCTTAAGTTTGGCTTTTTCATTGTAGCCCCAGGTGGCCGCGAAGGACATCATACCCGCATTTTTAGCTGTCTGCACATCGACGGGAGAATCACCCACGAGAGCGATGTTTGCGGGTTTGAGCATCAGGCGTTCAGCCAATTCCAGCGCAATGGTCGGATCCGGTTTCTGCGGTTTATCGGTCTGTTCTCCGCTGTAGACACCAAAGGGGTTTTTGAAATGCTTGATCATCACACCCCTGAAGAAGTGGCGGTTCATCTTTTTGGTGAAATAGTGAGGTTTGTTGGAGAGGATCGCCAGCTTGATCTTGCGCGCAATGCAGATCTGGATGAGATACATGATGCCGGGAAAGGGTTTGGAATGCAGATACCAGGTTGTCTCATAGATTTCGGAGAATTTCTGGATCAGTTTGTCCACGTC
>JAKLEY010000240.1 GCA_022711455.1 Candidatus Cloacimonadota bacterium | reverse complement strand
CTCAACAATAACCTTAGATCATTCCTGCACTTGTATCCGGAAGCGCGCGGCTTTATGGTGCGATATGATTACCGCTTTCGGGAAGATGAATTGCCGGCTTGGTTTTGAATAGCTAAGCTGGATATTTTCCATTGGGCGCCCCCTATTTGTCAAGTTGCCCTGCAGCCTGGTCATCCCCCTGTCTTATCGCTGGCATATCAGTCCGGCAAGCGATATGTCAGCGATATGTGAGGCTTAAGAGAGGGGGATGAAGACTGCGAAGGAGTTGCTAAATTAACAGATTAACAAATTAGCAGATTAGCAGATTAGGAGCGGGCTCCTGCGAGACCGGGAAGGGTGCTACGGCGAGCGCCGGTACAGCCCTTAATTCTTAATTAATCTACTCCGCGTTTTCAAAGCGTTTCCGTTCCGTGTGATGCAAGATCTTCTTACGCAAGCGGATGGCATCGGGAGTGATCTCCAGAAGTTCGTCATCTCCGATGTATTCCATGGCTTGTTCCAGAGTGAAGATGCGGGGCGGGATGAGTTTGATGGCATCGTCCTTGCCGGCGGCACGGTTATTGGTGAGTTTCTTACCCCGGCAGACGTTGATCACGAGGTCTTTATCCTTGCTGTGCTGACCCACGATCATCCCGGCATAGACCTCGGTGTTGGGATGAATGAAGAAGGTTCCGCGGGGCTGGAAATTGTTCAGGGAATAGCCCAAAGCGACCCCGTTCTCCATTGCGACCATGGAGCCGTGGTTGTTTCCAGTGATCTCACCTTTGTAGGGATCATAGCCATAAAAACACTGGCTCATGGTTCCGGTGCCCCTGGTGATGGTCAGAAACTCGTTGCGACAGCCGATCAGACCGCGCGCGGGGATCTTGAATTCGAGCCTGGAATAGCCTTCCAGCGGAGGTGTCATATTGATGATCTCTCCCTTACGGCCACCCATGAGATCGATCACGGGTCCCACAAATTCCTCTGCCACATCGACAACGGCAAGCTCGATGGGTTCGAGGGTGACGCCATCGACTTCCTTGAACAGGACCCGGGGTTTGGATATCTGAAATTCATAGCCTTCACGGCGCATATTTTCCATCAGGATAGAGAGTTGCAGTTCACCGCGTCCTTTCACCAAAAAGGTGTCCGCGGAGTCGGTCCGTTCCACGATCAGGGAGACGTTGGTCTGCAGTTCTTTTTGCAGCCGTTCCCAGATCTTGCTGGAGGTCACCCATTTACCGCTCTTGCCCATGAAAGGTGAGTCGTTGATGATAAATTCCACCGCAATAGTGGGTTCGTCGATCTCGATCCCGGTGAGCGGAACCAGATTTTCACGGCTGGAGATGGTCTCACCGATATCGATCAATTCCAGCCCCGCAATGGTGACGATGTCTCCGGCGCGGGCGCTTTTGATCTCTTTCTTTTGCAGGCCTTCATAGCTGAACAGAGTGGTCACTTTATAGGGAATCTGCTGTCCGTCGCGCTTCAGCAGCATGACTTCGTCTCCGGTGTGGACGATCCCGCTGTGTATCTTTCCGGTGCCCATTTTGCCCAGATAGTTGTCGTATTCAATGGCTGAAGTGAGCATTTGGAATGGCTGTTTGACATCTCCGACAGCGTCCGGAACCTCTCTGATCACCATATCCAGAAGAGGGAAGATGTTCATGGCTTTGTCATCGAGTTCAGCCACGGCATAGCCATCTTTTCCGGAAGCATAGATCACAGGGAAATCGAGCTGTTCGTGCGTGGCATTAAGCTCCAGAAAGAGCTCGAAGATCATATCCAACACGTCATGCGCTCTGGCATTGGGCCGGTCTATTTTATTGATCACCACGATCGGTTTGAGGCCAAGCGCGAGCGCGTTTTTGAGCACGTATTTGGTCTGCGGCATAGGGCCTTCAAAGGCATCCACCAGCAGCAGAACACTATCCACCATCTTCATGATGCGCTGCACTTCCCCGCCAAAATCCGAGTGACCTGGGGTGTCCACCAGATTGATCTTGTAGCTTTTATAATGCAAAGACGCGCTCTTGGAAAAGATCGTGATTCCGCGTTCTTTCTCGATATCGTCAGAATCCATCACGCGTTCGATCACTTTTTCATTGGCACGGAAGACTCCGGCCTGACGCAGGATGGCATCCACGAGGGTGGTCTTGCCGTGATCGACGTGGGCTATGATGGCTATGTTCTTGATTTTATGCATGGTTATCCTTTGATTGGGCTGAATTGTTGTCACCCTACAGAAAGCCCCTGATTAGTCAATCTTCATGTAGTGCCGGATGCCGATCCGATGATATAAGAGATCTTCAACCCACAGAACAGGTAGTGTCGGATTCCGATCCGACGACATAAGAGATCTTAAACACAGAGAACAGGTAGTGTCGGATGCCAATCCGACGACAAAAGAGATCTTCAACACAGAGAAAAGCAGAGGATAGCAG
>JAKLEY010000024.1 GCA_022711455.1 Candidatus Cloacimonadota bacterium | reverse complement strand
TGTGGTGGATATGGCTGAAGATTTGGAATAATGCTTTGAATCATGGGGGTGAACTCCCCCAGGAAAAGTCTTCAAGCGCATTAAAACTCCCTTGTGCCTGAAACGTAGTTCAAGCTGTATAAGATTTTCGTGTCATAATTTGAACCTGCATTAATTTGACAAGGTTTTTTTGCTATAGAAACGGAGTTATCCTAAAGCAACATCCAGAACCATCATCAGAGCAAAGCCCAGCATCACTCCGATCGTTGCCAGATGGGCGTGTTTGCCCTTTTGGGATTCCGGGATCACCTCTTCGGCAACCACGTAGATCATGGCTCCGGCAGCAAAAGAAAGAGCGTAGGGCAGGACAGGACGAGCAAGAGTGACAAGTAGAGCACCCAGCACTCCTCCGATGGGTTCGATCATGCCGGAGAACTGGCCCCAAAAGAAGCTCTTCCATCTCGACAGACCTTCCCGGCGTAAAGGAATGGAAACCACAGCTCCCTCAGGGAGATTCTGGATCCCTATGCCCAGAGCCAGAGCGATCGCGCCTGCCATTGAAGCACTGGGAAGACCGTAGGCAACAGCTCCAAAACCAACCCCAACTGCCAGACCCTCGGGGAAATTGTGCAGGCTCACAGCCAGAAACAGCAAAGTGGATTTGCCCCAGGGAGTCTTGAGTCCTTCGCGTTCATCCAGTTCATTACCCGGATGCAGGTGGGGTAAAAGCAGGTCCACGCCCCTCAGGAAGGCTCCTCCAGCCAGAAAACCTACGACTGCAGGGATCCAACTGCCACCGGACATCTCGATCGCGGGATTCAGCAAGCTCCAAAAACTGGCAGCGATCATCACACCCGCGGCAAAACCCAGCAAAGTATCCATCACCCAAGCTTTAACGGTTTTGAAAAACAGCACAAAACTGGAGCCCAGAGCCGTCATAAACCATGTGAACAGTGTTCCCATCAGGGCCAGGAAGATCGGATTGCCGGTGTCGATGTTCAAAATTAAATCCGGATATAGAAGGCTTCGATCACGCTCAGCATCTGTTCGATGACAGCATCCGGATCGTCCACGGCAAGGGTCTTCTTGTCGCCATTATCAAATGTAAGCACTACATTACCAAGAGCTTTGGATATCTCACGGATCTTGGGGATCACCAGGTAGCTCTTGCCCAGGTGTTCGTCATCGTACATGAAGATGGCTTTCATCGGGCCTCCATATTCAGTATTATCAGGATCGCAGACGTCCTTGTCTGCGTGCCTCCTGAGGAGGCATTCCGGTTGTGGCCGTCCGTCATTCCTGCAGAGGCAGGAATCCAGATAGCTGCACCGCAATCACTTATAGAAAATGGATTCCAGCCTTCGCTGGAATGACGGGGCTTTCTATTGCTCTCGATCAATAGCGTTTGAGCGTGAAAGACTGGGAGAATGATTCCCCCGGACGCAGGTATTCCGCGTCCGAGGCATCAAACGAGATCAGGGTATAGTCCGGGTCGTCATAGCCGCTGAAGTATTCATCGAAAAAGTAGCACTGTTCAGCGGCTTCTGCCTTGAGCGAGGCATTGGTGACGATCGTTGCCGTTCCCACCATCCGGATGTAGCCGGTGTGACCGTCTTCCATCAGGGGCACGCAGATCTCTACCCATTTGTTATTGGCTATTTGCGCCACCTTGGAATCCCCGCTGAAGGTCACCAGCCAATACGCGTCGTTGAAACTGAATAGCACTATGGGACGCACATGCGGCTGTTTTTTATCGACCGTGGCCAGGTAGGAATACTGGTTTTGTCTGATCCAGGCCAGCATCTCCTGTTGCAGAGCGGATTCGTTGGTGCGGGCCATGATTTAGTCCCGGACGATTCTCACCTTGCTGACGACTGCCTGATTGTCGGCAAGCGGATTGTCTTTGCTGTCGCGGGGGAGATTCTCGATCTTATGAACGATGTCCATGCCGGAGATGACTTTACCAAAGACTGTGTGTTTACCGTTGAGCCAGGCAGCACCGTCTTTCTTGGTGACGATGAAGATCTGGGAACCATTGGTGTTGGGTCCGGAATTAGCCATGCAGAGAGTTCCGTAGGCCACGGGCGCGATCAGATCACCTTTCTTGGTGACCTTCCCGGTGAAACCGGTCTTTTCCTTGTAGAATTCGACGGTCTTGGCACGGAAGGGGCCAAAGCTCTGAGCCTGATTGCAGGCATCGATGATGTCCCTGATCTCCACGTCTATGGCAACTCCGCTCTGCATATAGGGCATCACGACAGTAGTCCAGACAATATTGGCATCCGCGTCATTCTCCAGAGCACCGGTCAATTCGGCTCCGGGAGCGTAGCATTCATCTTCGAACTTGTAGCCGGGGCTGCCGGATCCATCATCGCTGCGATCGGGGTTTTTGGTGTTTGGGCATCCGCCCTGGATCATGAAATCCGGGATCACGCGGTGAAAATAGGTGCCCACATAGAAGTCTGACTCTGCCAGACTGATAAAGTTTGCGACTGTTTTGGGGGTAAGATCCTGCCACAATTCCAGCTCGATATTACCTTGGTTGGTTTCGATTATAGCTTTGGGATACACTGATTTCTCCTTATCTTCGGCGTTTATTGCACAGGCTGAGATCAGGATCAAAGCCAGAAGTGCCACTTTGTAAAGTGCCGGTTTGAACATTCTATCTCCTTTATTTATTTGGATTGGGAGCATAGTTGCAAAGCTCCACATTTCCGTCAATGATATTTACGTAACTGAAGCTGCGCACCCCGTCTCCGGCATTTGCGTAAACTCCGTCACCGATCTTGCTCAGGCAGGGTTTATGGCTGTGGCCCATCACCACGATATCATAGCCTTTCTGTTTGATCTGAAGGCTGGCATAGCGTTCCAATCCGGCTGCCTTTTGCGCCAGATGCAGAGGATTGATCCTGCGCAGACGGCTGCTGCGGGAGAGCCTCTTACCCAGATTCAAGCCCAGATCAGGATTGAGCAGATCATAGATTCCTTTCACTACTTTGCTGCGGATCAGCTTGCGAAAGATCTGATAGCGGGTATCGTTCACCGTGTGCAGGTCTCCATGGCAAAAGAGCATGTTTTTGCCGTCTGCTTCCAGGGAGAAGGCTTCATCATGCAAGTCCATGGGCAGGACATTACGGAAGAAGGAGCCAAACCAAAAGTCGTGGTTTCCGCTGATGTAAACGAAGCGGCAGCCTGCTTCCCGAAGCCTGGCAAAGGCGTGCAGATAGGGAAAATACTGTTTTACAATGGTGTTGCGGGTCTCGCTCCAGAGATCGAAAATATCTCCGTTCAGCACCATGAGATCATATTTGCCAATTGATCTCTCCAGCAGCTTCAGGATGAGCTGATGCCGTTCCTGTTCAGCTGTGTCGAGCTCGCAAAACTTGAGATGGAGGTCACTGAGCACACAGATCCGCACAGGGCATCACCTTGTCATCAGATAATAGACGATATTGGTTCCGAAGCGCAGGGCGGTGTCCCGCAGTTCCGGAGGGTCCTTGTGGGTGCCGGGATCTGCCCAGCCGTCACTTATATTGCTTTCATAGGTATACAGCGACATCAGACGTCCGTTGTCGTCGAAGAGGCCAAAAGCCTGAGGCGGTTTTTCATCGTGTTTATGGATCTTGGGCAGACCCGAAGAAAAGTCATAGAAACAGGTGAACAGCGGAAATGACGGATCCAGCTCCACCAGCTCACGTTCCGGAAAGACGCGTTTAATCTCTCTGCGCCAGGATTCGTCCATGCCATAATCATCATCCGCGTAGAGGAAGCCACCGCGCAACATCCAGGCGCGCAGGTTGTCGATCTCACGCTCCGTGAAACGGATATTGCCGTGTCCCGTGAGATAGATGAAAGGGTACTCAAAGAGTTTGGCTTCTCCGGCTTTAACGACGGTCTGATCGGTCGGGAAGCCGGAGTTCAGGACAGAATTGAGATAAATTGCCAGATTCGGCAACACTTCCGGGTCGTTATACCAATCTCCGCCCCCGTCATAGTTCAGACGCGCAAAACCCGTCTTCATGGGGCTTTGTACAGTTCCCGCAAGGGAAAGCACGAGGGCAAGGATCAGGACAAGCAAGCCGAAACGCATATCAATTCAGGATCTTGAGTTCCAAACAGATCAGAGATTCGCCCGCGATGGCATAGAAACAATTGGCAAAGCTATCGTAGGCAGAGAGGTATTTTAGTTCATCGATCAAAGTGAGGCCGGATAGTTTTTCACCCCGGCTGCTATCCAGCACGCTCAGACCCCGTTCCTCCGGGATCACCAGGATGCTGCCATCGATACGGGCATCATTTGAATTGGTCAATTCGGCAGTGGCGGGTTTATCCGCGGCTCCGGATTCCCGGTTGGTGACTGCAGTCCAGGCAGGGCTGCCATCATTTCTGATCCCGATCACATTGCGATTTGCTAATCCGGCCACCAGACTGGCCTGAGTCATCCTTAAAGAGATGATATCAGATTCCAGATTGACGTTCCAGAGCAGGTTGCGGGTTTTTTTGTCATAGGCCAGGAGGGTCTTTCCCGCGGCAAGGTAGATGTGATCCAGATCGAAAGCGGGATTGGCAGTGACGGAGTAAGGCAGATCTGTGTTCCAGGCCACGCTGCAGACTATGTTCCGGGCAGGGGAATTGACCACTTTATCCATGAGTTTGATCACTTCCGCGTTCGAAATGTTCAGGGTGCGGGGCAGCTGTTCCAGTTGTGATGTGCGCGAGCGGAAGAGCATCTTCAGTTTGCGGGCACCGGTATCCAGAAAACGGTTGCCGAAGCTGATATAGAGCACAGCCAGCAGAGTGATCAGCAAGAGGATGATCGATGAGATCTGAAGCCTTGTAAGCTTCTTACGTTTTTTGGGCTGCAGTTCAGGTTTTCCGGAAAGCACCAGCCACATGGCATTGGTGGCAGACGCGAATGAACCCAGCAAGGCATCCAGAGAATTCTTGTCTGTCAATTGGGCAAACAGCTTCCCCGCGATCACACCGGGAGCCACGATCAGGCTTTGTTCGTCATTGATCAGGATACGCTGGGTTTTGACTCTGATATCTTTTTCGGAATATCCCAAAAGCTCCAGATCTTCCGCGGTGGAAACATGAGCGTGTTTCCAGTTCTTGCCCACGGCAGTCACGCTTTTCGCGTCTGCCAGTACGGCAAAGATCCTGCCAAACTGCACGAAGAACAGCTCGCCCTCAAAGAGAACTCCGAAAAAGAGGGAAATGCCTTTCTCGACCAGAGATCCCTTGCGCATTCTGGCATGCAGCTTCCAGTGGAATTCGCTGAAGAGATTCTTCATCCAGCTTTCAATCTCGAGTTTGCTGATCCCCAACGGAACGGCGTTGATGATCTCCAGCTTGATCTCGGCTTGCAGTTCTTCCAGTTCATGGCTGCTTTCGGGATGCCAGCTGGCAAGGAACCAGGCATGTTTGCCATCGGGTGAGGCTGCGAAATCCAGGTTGCTGCCCGGGGCGCTAAAGTGTTTATTCTGGATCGAGATCATATCAGGACCACCATTTGATCTGTGAACGCCAGAAGACGCGCCACAGGGTTGGAAGATTCATCAGCATATTGGTGTAGGCAGCGTTGGCCAGGGGGCACCAGCATTCTTTCTTGTGGATGCTGTGCCGCTCCAATTCGGCTTCCGGGGAGTTCCAGAGCTTACGGAATTTATAGTCCGCTTTGCGCAGGTTTCCCAGGGATTTTGCTTTAATGCAGCAGCTCCAGAGCTCACCATCCGGTGAGATCTGCACGGAAGCTACTCCCGAATAGCAGGGGATCACCTGAGTGCGATCGCGCATGATCTGTTTGACCATGTTATAATATTCTATCCGGAAGGCTTGAGTGATCTTGTTCATGCCCTTGTAGTTCACTTTTTTGATCCGGTGCAGAAGATAGTCGATCGCGGATTTATATTCCACCAGGCTGGGTGTGATGTTCATTCCCATGGTGTCGAGCTCCACCCTTTCCTCGGCAATTTCAGTGATGTAGGAATCAGGTTCCAGACGCAGCAATTCGTTTGCCACCATGGAGAAGCTCTCGACATTGAATTTGGAGATCACCGTGTGGATCCCCACCGCGAGATTCGGAGCCTTCAAAGCCTTTAATCTGGTATATGTGGCAGTGGTTTTTTTATAATTCCCGGGCACACCCCTGATCTCATCATGCTGGCTGTCAAACCCGTCCAAAGAGAGATTGATGATGATCTGAGATTTGGGACAGGCTTTGGTGATCGCGTCCACGTTTTCCACTATTGTCTTGGTGAGAATGCCATTGGTGGGGATGTTGATGATCGCGGGACGTGACACCTGATAGATGGTGCTGACGACCTCGACTATATCGTTGCGCAGAAAGGGCTCGCCTCCGCTGAAGGTGACCCAGTAGGGGCTGTGTCCCACGCTTTTGAAGATCTTGCGGTATTCCTCCACCGTGAGGTTGTTGGCTTTCTTCTTCCAGATATTGCAGGTGTTACATCGGGAATTGCAGGTGTAGAGCAGGCTGACGGTATAGTTCATGGGCAGCAGCTTGGGAAATCCCAGATGCTTCATCAACCAATAGCCAACGATTCTAAACAATATTGAAAACATCAGTTACTAAACTCCTAAAAAAGCGCCTTCTTACGCCTTAAAATCTTTGGTGGAGCGGGCGATTTCCCAGGCAAAGGGATTGCGCTTTCTCCAGTAATAATCGATCGAACCCAGAATGCGGCAATACATTTCCATTGCCATGACAGCCAACAGTTTGGGGATCTGAAGCGGATGCTCGGCCGCTTCCGAGACCAGGATCCGGAGCAGCGTTCCACCATCCTGTGAAGCCACGGAGTAATGCTGTTGCCTGATCAGCCAGAGATGTCCGTTTTGGATGCGGCGACGCTGTTTCACAAAGTCAGAAAAGTTTTCCGGGCCCTTATTGCGGATGATGGCAGACCCGATATACCTGAGCTGTAGCCCCTCGGCTTTGATGATCGCTTCGATCGAAGCTTCGTCCACAGCTGATTCCCGCGGGATCTCATCCATCACTTTTCGAAAAGCGATCATTTCACCCAATTTGGGTGTAAGCAAGGCCATGCGATGATGCAGACGCCATAAGAGGTGAACCGCATAGCCCATGAAGGTTTTGGGATCGTTCACGGGAACCGGTCTGCCTCCGGTTGCACCGATTTTGGGATCTCTGAAGGCTGAGACCAGACGCTCGATAGTGTGATCCTCGGGTATGACATCACCGGAGATCACTACCACCAGAGGGCAAACGGCCTCTCTGAGAAAGACATTGATGGCAGATGATTTTCCCTCGCGTTTAGCTTGGGTGATGAGGCGGACTTTCGGGTTCTGAATGCCGTAAGTTCTCACCAGTTCGTCTGTTCCGTCCGTGCTGGCGGATGAGACCACAATGATCTCTTTGATTGCAACTGTTTTAAGGTTTTGTGAATTCAGGGCGTCCAGCAAACGCAGGATATTTCCCGCTTCATTATAGGCAAAAACGCCTATAGAGCACTCTAAAACCTGAACCACACCGTACTCATCACTCATCACTCATCACTCATTACTTTTATGGATAGCATCCAGGATTCCGTTCAGAAACTTACCGGTGCTCTCGCTGCAGAATTTTTTGGCTATCTCGATGGATTCGTTGATCACCACAGCCGCGGGGGTGCCCGTGAACATCAGTTCATAGACTGCCAGGTGGAGCAGAGAGCGGTCCGGCCGCGCTATGCTCTCGCAGGACCAGTGTTCGGCGTGCTTATCGATCTCTGTTTCGATATCTTCAAAGTTTATGATCGTGTTTTTGACCAATTCGTCAGCAAAGGCATAAACGGAGGCTCCGTTGCCGACGTGCTCGCTTTCGGCGATCTCCATCAGGATCGCGGGATATTCGTTCAGCATGGAATATTCTTTGAATGCCGGATCGAGCTCGCAAAAATCCAGCGCGTACAGGGTTTGAAATGCCATTTCCCGAGCCTTGCGGCGTTGGCCCATTACTTCATCTCCTGCAAGAGATTGAGCATTTCCAGAGCAGAGCTGGCAGCGCTGAAGCCTTTGTTTCCGGCTTTGGTGCCTGCACGTTCGATGGCCTGCTCGATCGATTCGGTGGTTAAAACTCCGTAGATCACCGGCTTGGAATAGGTCATGCCAACCTGAGCGATGCCTTTGGTGACTTCCGCGCTGATGTATTCAAAATGCGGGGTTGCTCCGCGAATCAAGGCTCCGAGACAGATCACGGCATCATAACGGTCATCCGAAGCAGCTTCGGAAGCGATCAGGGGTATCTCAAAAGCACCAGGAACCCAGATCACGGTGAGATCTTCGTCCTTGACTTCATGACGTTTGAGGCAATCGAGCGCGCCATCCAGCAGTTTGCCGCTGATAAATTCGTTGAATCTGCTCACCACGATGGCGATGCGATAGCCCTTTGAAACCAGCTTTCCTTCTATGACTTTCATCTTTATCTCCTTTCTTGTGATAGACATAGCACTCATCCGCAGAAGCAGAAGCGCAGCCAAACCACCGAAATTTGTTCTTTGGGGCAGTTTATTTCAAGGGGCTAAATCGTTCAAGCTTTTTTTTGAGGCCCGCCTCACTCCAAGGCGAGATCAAGCTTTGTTCTGTGTTCGGATCGGAGTCCGATCCTGCATGCTGCAGGCATGCTCGAGGCACAACCGTGCCTGAGGGGTGCCTGAGGGGTGTCTGAGGCGTGCCTGCAGCGTGCCTGTAGCATAGGGGAAGGTCACACGGGAGCTAAGATTGCGGCCAGTGTCTCTGTGTCTCTGTGCCTCTGTGCCTCTGTGTCTCTGTGCCTCTGTGTCTCTGTGTCTCTGTGCTAATAATAAAGATAGGCGCTACGGCGAGCGCCTGTACAGAGCGCCTGTACAGAGCGCCTGTACAGAGAGCCTGTACAGACTGTCCAAAGATAAAATCATTGACAGCACATGGCTATCCCTCAGGATTGAGTTCTTTAGAATATTATCAGGAGATTTATAGATGGAATCAATGTTTGAGAGCCTCTTGCTTTTTGACTACAGGCAAGTGATAATGCTGGCTGTGGGGTGCGTGCTGATCTGGCTTGCGATCGCCAAAAAGTATGAACCGGCGCTGTTATTGCCGATCGGTTTTGGCACTCTGCTGTCAAACATCCCGATGTCAGCGGCGATCGGCGAACACGGTCCGCTCACTATCCTGTTCAAGGCAGGGATCAGCACAGAGCTCTTTCCCCTCTTGATCTTCATAGCGATCGGAGCGATGATAGATTTCAGTCCCCTGCTCAAGAATCCATTTATGTTGCTCTTCGGAGCTGCAGCTCAATTGGGAATATTCGTCACCATAGCAGGAGCCACGCTTTTGGGTTTTGACCTCAAGGAAGCGGCATCGATAGGGATAATCGGAGCCGCGGACGGCCCCACCTCGATCTATGTGGCCAATCGTTTTGCACCGCATTTGCTGGGTCCGATCTCGGTCGCTGCATATTCCTATATGGCATTGGTTCCCATCATCCAACCTCCTGTGATCAAGCTGCTTACCAGCAAAAAGGAGCGCCGGATCCATATGGATTATCATTCCGGAGACGTGCCCAAGATAGTAAAAATAGTCTTTCCGGTGGCGATCACCATAATTTCCGGAGTCTTTGTTCCATCCTCGATCGCGTTGATCGGTTTTCTGATGTTTGGCAATCTCCTGCGTGAATGCGGAGTTTTGGACAGCCTTTCCAAATCTGCTCAAAACGAGCTGGGCAACATAGTCACCATCCTGCTGGGGATAACCATAGCTTCCACCATGCAGGGAGGAGCATTTTTGCGCCCTGCCACGTTGTTCATCCTGATGCTGGGTTTGGTGGCGTTCATATTTGACACAGCAGGCGGAGTGATGTTTGCCAAGCTGATGAATCTGTTTATGAAAAAGAAGATCAACCCCATGATCGGCGCTTGCGGAATTTCCGCGTTCCCGATGTCCGCGCGGGTGATCCACACTATGGCACAGAAAGAAGATCCCTTCAATTTCCTCCTGATGCCTGCGGTCAGTGTGAACGTCGGAGGTCAGATCGGAAGCGTAATCGCGGGTGGTTTGATCCTGGCGCTGTTGGGTTAGAAAAGATGATCAATATCGATCTGATCGAACTGCTGGAACGGGCCAAGGCTGCCGCAGCCAATGCCTACGCGCCTTATTCCGGATACAAGGTTGGTAGTGCCGTGCTCAGTTCTGAGGGCAGCATCTTCACGGGCTGCAATGTTGAAAACGCGTCCTATTCGCTCACTATCTGCGCGGAACGCAATGCCATCTTCAATGCGGTTGCTTCAGGTCAGAAGAGTTTTCTGGCGTTGGCTGTGTATGTGGATTCGACGCGAAATTTCCCGCCCTGTGGCGCTTGCCGTCAGGTCATGAGCGAGTTTGCGCCTTCTTTGAAGGTGATCTTTGGAAACCGTAACGAAGTGGTGGAAACCACATTGGCAGAGCTATTGCCGGGGGCTTTTTCGCTTCATGATGCCTGACACTGTCGCTCAGCTCTCAGCCTGCCGGATCTGTCCCCGCAATTGCGGAGTTGACAGATTTCAAACTCATGGTTATTGCGGAGCCGGAGCAGAGCCGGTTGTCAATCTCTCACAATTACATTTTGGAGAAGAGCCGGTTCTCAGCGGCAGCCGGGGCAGTGGCACGATCTTTTTTTCGCATTGTAATCTCAAATGTGTTTTTTGTCAGAACCATACTATCTCGGATCAGGGCTGGGGCACCAAGTGTTCAATTGAGGACCTCGCCCGGCTGATGCTTGATCTGCAGGAGCGGGGAGCCCACAATATAAATCTGGTCACTCCCAGCCACTACAGTCCTCAGCTGAAGGAAGCGATCCGGGAAGCTAAAAACAGGGGTTTAACGCTGCCGATCGTCTGGAATTCAAACGCTTATGAGCATCCGGAAAGCTTGCGGGATCTGAACGGTCTGATCGATATCTATCTCCCGGATCTCAAATTTGCCCATGCGCTCTATGCCAAACGCTATTGCAACGCTGCCGATTATCCGGAGACGGCAATCAGCGCGATCACCGAGATGCACTCGCAGGTGGGTGCTCTGAAGACGGATGAACAGGGGATCGCGCAAAGAGGCCTGATCATCAGGCTCCTTGTGATGCCTTCCGGACTTGCCGGGATCAAAACGAGCCTGGCCCGGATCGCGCAGCAGATCGGAACAGACGTGCAACTGAGCCTGATGGCACAGTATTATCCCACTTATCAGGCACAAAGCTATCCCGAGCTCAACCGGGGTATCAAACAAGCTGAATATGACACGGCAGTGGAATCAGCTCTGAGCCTTGGTTTTGAGCAGATTCTGACGCAGGAGCTCTCCTGTTCAGATGACTGGACCCCCGAATTTAAACAGGAACAATGTATATGAAGATAAAACACCTATCAATCCTCTTGGTCCTCCTCCTGCTATGCTCTCTGCAACTGATTGCCGGTGAGATCAGCATCCAGATCAAGAACGATCCCAAAGCTAAAATCATCAGCACCAGAGAATTGGAAGGGATCGAATATGTGGATTTTGAAACTCTGCATCCGGTCCTCAAGTCTCACCTCAAGATCGAGTATGACCAGAACAGGGTCTATTACTACGTTTATGGTGAGCAATTCCTCTTTATGCTGAACAGCTGTTTCTATAGCTTTGGTCCGGATAACTTCAACATGCACTATCCCATGATCACCCGGGCTTCACGCTTCTACGTCCCTGCGATCTTTGTGCGGGAACACCTTCCGCTGCGGCTGAAAGGCAAGATCAGTACCAGCGGAAAAAACCTCGTGATCAACAAACCGCAGGACAATTCGATCCTTACGATAGTGCTCGATCCCGGGCATGGAGGCAAAGATCCCGGAGCAGTCGGAAAAACGCTCAAAGCCAGAGAGAAAGACATCAACCTGGCTGTGGTCTTCAAGCTCAAAGCCCTTCTGGAAAAAGAACTGGGCTTAAAAGTGCTGCTTACCCGCAGCGACGACAGCTATGTGACTCTGGGCTCGAGAACCAGATTTGCCAATGAGAACAAAGCCGATCTCTTTGTCTCGATCCACACCAATGCGGCTGTCAGCAGAGCAGGCTACGGGATCGAAACATATTATCTGGCAACCTCGGTCAATTCGAGTTCCAGAGCTGTCGAAGCCCTCGAGAACGACGTCGTCGAACTCTATGAAGGAGCGGGCGCCAAACAGCGATACGATGATCTGGCCTTCATCCTCTCCGATCTTTCTCAGGCAGAGCATCTCGAAGGCAGCAACCAATTGGCCACTCTGGTGCACGAGAACCTCATCTTTGGCACCAGAAACAACGACCGTGGTGTGCGTCAGGCTGATTTCTATGTCCTGAGGGGAGCCTTTATGCCGGCGATCCTGGTGGAATTGGGATTCATCACCAACGAGAATGAAGAAGCCAAGCTGGTGACCCCGGAATATCAGGAGCGGTTGGCACGCACGATCTTCGAGGGTGTGAAACGTTTCAAACACCGCTACGACAGGATTCGCAACACCTGATGGAGATGATCTTTTGGCCTTGCTGATCTCCAGCGTCCTGCCCCGGTCCACGGCATCAAAATATGGGATCAAGGCAGGCGAAACGCTGCTTTCGATCAATGGTCACGAGATCCGTGACTTTCTGGATCTGCAATTCTATTCCGGGGATCTGCGTTTGCAGATGGAGATCAGGGACAGCTCCGGAAACTGCCGCACACTCGAGATAGAAAGGGAAAACGCCAAAACTCTCGGTCTCGACCCAGTCAATTATCAGTGCCGGGAGTGCATGAACAAATGCGTCTTTTGTTTTATCGATCAAATGCCCGGTCGGTTGCGGGATTCTCTCTACCTCAAGGATGACGATTATATCTTTTCTTTTGTCTTCGGCAATTATATCTCGCTCACCAATCTCAGCGAGGCAGATCACCGCAGGATCATAGAACAAAGGATCAGCCCGCTCTATATTTCGGTGCATACCACGGATCCCGCCCTGCGTAAACTGATGATGGGATACAAACGCAAATTTGACCTCATGCAGGCGCTGCGCCGGTTCTCAGAGGCAGGGATCCAGCTGCATCTGCAGATCGTGGCAGTTCCGCTTTGGAACGATGGCGAAGAACTGAAACGGACTCTGAGGGATCTTACCGAGCCGGGCTTAAATGTGCTTTCAATTGGTGTCGTACCGGTGGGTCTGACTCGATTTCGCAAGCAGCTTCCGGTGCTGCAAGGATATAACAAACGCCTGGCACAGGATACTCTTGAGATCATTTCTGCCTTTCGCGGACAGCACGATTATATCTATGCCGCGGATGAATTCTTTGTGCTGGCAGGACAGGAGATCCCTCCTGCAGAGTATTATCAGGATTTCCCGCAGCTCGAGAACGGGATCGGAAGCTTGCGGATGTTAAAGGAAAACTATAAAAGCAAGAAACGGACGTTTCTGAAAGAACTGCGCAGAAAAGGAGGGAACTTTGTGATGCCCTGTTCCGGATCCGCTTTTGGCAGTATTTCCGAAATCGCCGCTAACCTGAATAAAAACCTCGAGCAACAGACCGTCCGCGTCTTAGCCATCCGAAATCGTTTCTTTGGCAGCAGGGTAACAGTTGCAGGGCTTTTAACCTTCCGCGATATTGTCTCGCAGCTTGATCCGCGCCCGGATGAGACCGTCATCCTGCCCTCTGCCATTTTCAACCATTCCGGTCAAACCCTGGACGGACAGAGCATTGTTGATTTTAAACAGTTATGGAATAAAGATATCCTGATCGTGGACCAGTATTTTGAAGATTGGGATTGGCGATAAAACAAGGGGAATTATCATGAGATTTAAAGCTATTGTGTTGATAATGCTACTTTTCGGTCTGTTTGCCTGCAACAGCAAACAGGATCGCGAAGACAAGGCCAACCGGGATCTGGGCAGCAAGAAAAACCCGATCAAGATGTATTTCGTCCCGTCCCTGGAAGCCGGAAAAGTGGTTGCCAGCGGAGAGGCGATCGCAGCCTTCCTGCAAGCTGAAACCGGGTATTATTTCAAAGTTGCCGTGCCCACCAGCTATGCGGCTGTGATCGAAGCCATAGGCGCTTATCAGGCAGACATTGCCTGGCTGCCAACTTTTGCATACATTCTGGCCAATGACAAATATGACGCTCAGGTCAAATTCATGACCAAACGTAACGGACTGAATAAATACCGGGGTCAGTTCGTGACCAGAATCGACAGCGGAATCAAAAGCATAGATGACATTGCGGGCAAGATCGTTTCATATACGGACGCCGCTTCCACATCAGGCTACATCTATCCCTCGGCGGTGCTCAAACAGAAGGGAATAGAGCCCAAAACCGTGGTCTTTGCCGGAGGACATCCTCAGGCGATCCTGGATGTGTATTCCGGAAAATCTGACGTCGCTTGTTCCTATTGGTCACCACCTGATAGCACCGGAAAACCCAAGGATGCTCGTGAAAAACTGCTGGAAACTCATCCCGATGTGCTGGAGAAGATCGCGATCATCGGCTTCACGGATTGGATCCCGAACGACACCGTCAGCTACCGCAAAGGGCTGCCCAAAGAGATCGATCAGAAAGTCACTGCTGCCCTGAGTAAGTTTGCCTCCAGCCCCAAGGGCGTCGCAACCCTGATGAGCCTCTATGATATCGATGGGCTCACTCCCGCAACCGATAAGGATTACCAGGTGGTTCGGGATGCGCTGAAGCTCACCGGGATGGATCCGGAAACGTTGCAGAAATGAAGCAGATCGAGATCAAAGATCTCTCAAAAACCTACGACGGCTCATATCTGGCAGTTAATAAACTGAATATGGAGGTTGCGGAAGGGGATTTTATAATTTTACTGGGACTCTCCGGCTCGGGAAAATCCACCCTGCTGCGCTGTATCAACCGCCTGGTCGAACCCAGCTCGGGGGATATCCTCTACCGCGAGCAATCCATCATCGGTCTCTCGGGTCCGGAACTTCGCAGCTACCGCAGACGCATTGCCATGGTCTTTCAGCAGTTCAATCTGGTCAAAAACCTCACGGTGCTTACCAATGTTCTTACCGGAAGATTGGGTTATCACAACATCTTCAGCGGTTTCAACAAAGCCGATCTGGAGCTGGCAAAACACAATCTGGAGCGCGTGGGGCTGGCTTCCTATGCCAAACGTGAGGTCAAACAACTTTCCGGAGGACAGCAACAGCGGGTGGCAATTGCCAGAGCTCTGATGCAGGAACCGGAAGTGATCCTGGCAGATGAACCAGTTGCCAGCCTCGATCCCGCAACGGCAGATTCGATCATGCAATATCTGGGGGAGATCAATCAAAGAGACGGCATCGCAGTTATTTGCAGCCTGCATTTCCTCTCGCTGGCCAGACGCTATGGAAACAGGGTCTATGCCCTCAAAGACGGGATCTGTGCCTATCAGGGAGTCCCTACCGATATCGATGAAAGCAGATTTAAACAGATCTATGGAGAGGACGCGCAAATCATCTGACAGGAATTAAGAATTAAAAATTAAAAATTAAAAAATTAAGCACCGCGACGCTTAATTTTTAATTCTTAATTCTTAATTGACTTGTTAGTTGATGAGCGCTATCTTCCCCCGCTTAGAATTTCCCTTTTCATCACTCACCACATAGAAGTAGATTCCGCTGGAAACCTTTTTTCCTGCCCCGTTTTTGCCATCCCAGACAAAGCGGGCAAATTCGTTTTCTTCCAGATTTGCGATCAAGGCTCCACTGCTGTCATAGATCCGGCATTGATTCTTCCCTCTGGGCATGCTGTCGATGGGCAGATTGACGATTTGGACCGTGCCGTTAACCTCCGGCTTGAAGGGATTTGGGAAAGCCTTGACGGTTTCAAGATCAGTTATGGGCTTGATGGCTTTGCCGATCAGAAGCGTGTTCAAGCCGTCCGGAGTTCCGATCCAGAGTTTGCCGGAAACGGGCTCATAGCCCAAAGCCGTGATATAGTTGGAGAGCAGGGGGTCTTTGGGTAGAAAGTAGTTCGTAAATCTGTCGGTATCTGGATCATACATGCTGATTCCATTGGCCAGGCTGCCGATCCAGACGCGTCCGAAGGGATCCTGATAGATGGAGGCAGGAACGGTGCGCACGCTGCCAAAGAGGCGTTCTTCATCCACATAATAGAGCTGGTCATTTGTCCATAACCGGCTGGTGGTGTTGAAGATGAAACGTTTCACGGAACTGTCGTATTTATACCAGTTTGTCTCGTCCCACATATACAGACCGTTGCTGGCTGCGATCCAGTGCTGCCATCCGTAATATTTGCTGTTGGTACTGGTCACCCCGTAGACCTGGCAATTGGCGAGATCAGTGGGTGGAGGTGTGAGCCACTTGTCACCCCCGGTGACCGGGATGGAATCGTCATTCCAGATCACCAGTCCGTTGTCGTTGTAGGTGCCAAAGAAGTATTGCCGCCCGTTGTGATACATGTTTAAGACACGTTGTGAATTGCTGTTGTTGATCATGAACGAGCCCAGAAGCGTGTAATCCGGAGCGATCACGCTAAAGCCCCTGTCATAGCCTGCCACAAAGACGTTTCCGTGTTTATCGAGATCGACCCCCCCGATGGTATTGCTGAGCAGGAAAGCCTTTCCCGGCAGGATCGGACCCCAGTTTTGCGTGTCCGGATTCCAGTCCCTGGTTCCTGTGATGGTGATCCGTTTCCAGCTGTCATTGGGTTTATCATAGACGGTCAGCGCGTTCATCCATCCCATGGGGTTGTTGTCCAAAACGTCCCAGGCCGCGAACCAGAGGCGATTGGCAGAATCCACTGCCAGGCTGTGGATCGAATCGTTATGCAAGGGGCTGTTGTTCATGGTGAGGGTTTGCCAGCTCTCATTCTCAAAAAAGCTGACGCCCAGACTGCCTTTCTTGACCGGTTCCGCATCGATATAACCGCTGGCGAACCACATGGCTTGATCCTGATCAACATCGATATCGGAGATCTTGGGGAATCCCACGCTGTTTGTGATCTGCTGCTGGAAATCGTTGTTGCCGACGCGTGTGTAGATCCCGTCACCCCATGTGCTCAGCACCAGCAAGTCGTTATCCGTGTAGAAACTCGTGACGGTCTTGGTGCCCAATCCTGCTTCCAGTTTGGCCAGGTCAGTGCGTGTGCCATCCCGGGTGAGTTTGGAGAGGAGGATGTTTCCGGGGGTGGTGAAGCGCACCAGATCTTCATCCCAGATTCCCCAGCCCAGCCAGATATTGCCTTCAGAGTCTATATGGAAAGCGGAAATATCGGTTTGCGTGCCGGTATTGATGATCTGCCAGTCAGACAGGAGAGGATCCAGGCTGCGGATGAGAACCCTGGTTCCGTTGATCACCAGAAGATCGAGCCCATTACACGTCACCCGGTTCGAAAAGCCTATCTGCAAGGGGCTGTTGTTCCCAGTCCAGCTCTTCCAGGCAGAGTCTATTGCCAAAGAATCAGCATGCACATAGCTGATTCCGGAGGGAGTGCCCAGATACAGATAGCCGTCAGGATCGTAGGCCATAGATTCTATGTTGTTGGAAACGAGTCCGTTACCAGTGTTCTCACTGCGGTAGGAATGCAGCAGAAGGGGAAAACTGACTCCACTGAGATAATAGTATTCTGCCAGACCGTTGGAGGTTGCGACCAGAATGCGGTTGCCGATCTTCTTGATCTCTCTGATCTGCAGAGAGGG
>JAKLEY010000239.1 GCA_022711455.1 Candidatus Cloacimonadota bacterium | reverse complement strand
TTGCTGAAGAGTTCGGCTGCCAGCTCATATTTATATTTAGCTTCGGCAACCGAGGTCTGAGCTTTGGCAAGATCACTGCGTGTGGCTTCCAGATTGGTCTGCAGGATCTCGGTGTCCAGTTTTGCAAGGATCTCGCCTTTGCGCACCTGGTCGTTGAAGTCCTTATAGACTCTCTCGATCTTCCCGCTCACTTCCGTGCCCACTTCTACCAAAATGAAAGGATTGAGCGAGCCGGTGGCGGTAACGACTTCGCGGATGGAGCCTGTGGATGCTTGATCTGTGCGCCATTCGGGTTTGTTCTTACCCTTTTGCCAGCGAGTGTAGGCAAAGATGGCAGCAGCAATGAGCAGGATGATGACGGAGTAGCGGATGACTTTCTTTATATTCATTGAATTGTTCCCTTTTTTTTTATAAGGAGGGCTTTACCACTTGCCCAGCAGCTTGTCTGAGAGCAGATAATTCAAGTTCTCACGAGTTTGGATGATCTGGTAGCGATTGGTGTTATAAGCAATGTCGGCATCGATGTAATCGACCCGTGTTTTATCCAGTTCCAAAAGTTCGATCAGTCCCAGACGGTAACGTTCTTCCGCGATCCTGATCTGCTCGGCGGATTGGCTCAGCTTTTCGCTGTAGAGAGTGTCGAGCCTTTGCAGATATTCAAGCTGTGTGCTGGCTTGAGTGTATTGGCTCTGTATATCGTCTTTGGTGCTTTCCAGATTCAGCATGGCAATGCGTTTGGCAGTTCGGGTGCGGACAGCACTTTCGTTTTGGCGGAATTGATTCCAAAGCGAGTAAGAAAGATCCAGATTAGCGCTATGGACAGTGCTGTAGTTGTTAAAATCAAAATCCGGTCCGCTCACTCTACGGTTAAAGTTATAGGACAGACTGAGCTGGGGGAAATAGTTTAAGAAGCTCTGCTGCAGAGAAATATCGTTGCGCTTGATCTGTTGCTGCAGGATCTTGAGGGATGAGATGCCATCCAACCTGAGCTCCGGAACAGCCAGGTTTTCAGGGGCAATGAGATCGGTGAGGGGGAAGCCCTGGTCGCTCATTTGAATGAGGCTGAAGAGCTTACGGCGATTGGTCTCGATCGTGTTTTGCATCTTGATGATAGTGATCCGGGAATTCATCACGGCTATCTCGTTTTGCTTGGTGTCAAAGCTGGTGGTCTTGCCCAATTGCAACAAGGCTTTGCTTTGCTCCCAGACTCTCAGCTGGATCTCCAGATTCTTGTTCAAAGACGAGAGCTGGGTTTGAGCGCTGAGCACGTCGATATATGCGTTCATGACCTGATAGACGTAGGAAGTCTGGGCTTGTTCCAACTCGAGCATGGCAGTTTGTTTGTCCAGACGGGAGTATTTGTAAGCAAAATAGTCCGGGTCATTGAGGCTGACAGTCTTTGATATGGAGAAACCGGCATAGCTGGAGAGCGCGCTGGAGGGGGCGGGAGGATCAGTAAAATCGGAATTGATTCCCGCATTGAGTTTTAAGTCCGGCAGGAGATCCCACTTGGCGCTTCGGAAAGCGGAGGCGGAGTTTTCATAATCCAGAGCGGACTTCTGCATGGTCCAGCTGTGTTCCAGGCCATATTCGATCAGCTCATCGAGAGTGTAGTTTGAGGCTGCCAGCAAGACAGGCAGCAGGCAAAACAGGATCAGTAGTCTTTTCATTTTCCCTCATTTCAGGATAGCGCTACGGGTGATCCGCGCAGATCTATCCTCAAATTCTATTATTATATTACTAACTTATATCTCATATCCTGCAGAGTATCTGAAAGTATCTGTCCGGAAAATCTGCAGCAATTCCAAATGCATCATTTTTAAAGCCGTGGAATTGCACAAGGAAAAAACTTGCCTCCAAACACAGGATTTTTAAATTGGCACTCAGAAATAAATTCTCGATTATAGGAGTATGACATGCCAGTTAACTTAAGAAACAGACACTTCCTCACTCTGATGGATTTTAGCCCCGCCGAGATCAAGTTTATGCTCGATCTTTCTCTGGATCTCAAAAAAGCTAAATATGCCGGCACTGAGCAAATGCGGCTGAAAGGTAAAAATATCGCGCTCATCTTTGAAAAAGACAGCACCCGAACCCGCTGCGCCTTCGAAGTGGCTGCCCTCGATCAGGGCGCTCATGTCACATATCTGGGTCCCACCGGCAGCCAGATGGGCAAAAAAGAATCGATCGCCGATACTGCCCGGGTTTTGGGAAGAATGTATGATGGCATCGAATACCGCGGTTATGGACAAGAAATTGTCGAAGAACTGGCTCAATACGCCGGAGTTCCTGTCTGGAACGGGCTCACAGACCAAGATCACCCCACTCAGGTTCTGGCGGATTTCCTCACTGCCATGGAGCATCTGAACAAGCCTCTGAACGAAATGACCTTCGTGTATAGCGGAGACGGCAGAAACAACGTTGCCAACGCGCTGATGATCG
>JAKLEY010000238.1 GCA_022711455.1 Candidatus Cloacimonadota bacterium | reverse complement strand
ACGTTCCGGTTTTGGGGATTATCCTGCTTCCCAGCTGATCATGAATGTCTTATCGCTGAGTATTTATCCCAGTCTGGCGCGTCCACTTTTGGAAGCGGTTATAGGGAAGGAAGCCTTCTGCGGTAATGATTTTAACACCAAAAGGGTAGAAGAGATCTTTAATTTGATCAAATACGGAATTTTAGAGCGCAAGAGAGGTGAAAAATGAAGCAAGTTTTGGTGCTAATGCTGGTGCTGCTCAGTTTGGCTGGGTGTCAGTCCAAAAAAGAGCAGCAGGTCTGGACTACAGTGATGGAAGCGGAAGTTTATAGTATATCAGCGCTTAGCGGAGGTCAGATCAAACAGATATTTGTATCTGAGGGTCAGGAAATCGAATCCGGAACCCTAGTGGCAAAGCTGGATGATCAGCAGCTCCGCTATAGCCTGGAGCAATTGCAAGCCTCTATGCGGGAGCTGGAGGCTCAAAGAAGCTTGTACCAGAGCCAGATCGCCCTTGCCGCAGCGGATCTGGAATATCAGAGCAGCAGGCAAAGGCGCAATGAAAGGCTCTATGAGCAGGAAATGATTGCCCAGCAGCAAGTTGAGGATGGCGAGATCATCCAGAAGAAAGCTGAATTGCAACACGAATCTGCCAGGAAAAACCTCGCTCTGGTAACAGCCAAACAGGCATCTCTGCAAGCTCAGATCAAAAGCGTGCAGAAGCAGATAGATGATTGTGTGATAGTGTCTTCCTTTAGCGGCAGAGTGGAATCCGTCTTTTATGACGAGGGTGAGATGCTTCCGGCAATGGCACAGCTGGCTGAAATCGTGAATACCAAAAGCATGGAAGCCAATATTTATGTGAACGAGCAGCGCCTGGCCTCTCTGAAACCCGGAATGCAGGTGAAACTGAGAGTTAATGGATATAAAAATGAGCTGTCTGCCCAGGTCGTGCGAATCAGCAATAAAGCGGAATTCACTCCCAAGACAGTTCTTACCCCCGATAACAGGACTGTGATGGTATATGCGATACGCCTGAGAACCGGGAATGCGCAGGGAATCCTCAAAGATGGAATGCCGGTGAACGTGTATCTGCCATGAATGTGCTCAAAATCAAAGAGCTCAGTGTGCGCTACGGCTCTGTGGAAGCCTTGTCCGAAGTGGATCTGGAAGTTCAGCCGGCTATGGTCTATGGCATCATCGGTCCGGATGGAGCAGGAAAGACCACTCTGATGCGCAGCATCTGCACTCTTTTGCCCTATCAGGAAGGCAGCATTGAGGTTTTGGGCTATGATGCAGCCAGCCAGGCAAAGGAAATCCGGGCCCGGATCGGCTATATGCCACAGCGTTTTTCTTTGTATCAGGATCTTTCGGTGCAGCAAAACCTGCGTTTCTTTGCCCGTTTATTCAAAGTCAATCATGCAGAAATGCTGAAGCGGAGGGAGCAGCTTTACAAATTTTCCAGGCTGGAGCCTTTTGCCAAGCGCCTGACAGGGAATCTGAGCGGAGGCATGAAGCAAAAGCTGGCTCTATCCTGTGCGTTGATTCACACTCCGGAGCTCATAATTTTGGATGAGCCCACCTTTGGGGTCGATCCGGTGTCCAGAGTGGAATTCTGGCAGATTCTGCACCAGCTCAAGGCCGACGGAATCAGCATTGTGGTTTCCACTCCCTATATGGATGAGGCCAGCCAATGCGACAAAATCGTCCTTTTGCACAAAGGCAGGGTGATCGGGCAGGGGAGTCCCGCAGAGATAATTTCAGGCTGGAAGGGCAAATTGTACAGCCTCACCTCGCGTGATTTGCAGAAGCTCTATGCTTTCCTGCAAACCAAGGCGGGTAAAGACAATTTGCAGCTTTTTGGCTCGGAAATCCACCTCTTTAGTGAACAGGAATTGAGCAGTGATAAAATTGCAGATTGGCAGAGTGAGTTTCCGGAACTGGAAAGCTGCGTGGAGATCAAGCCCGGAATGGAAGACGTCTTCCTGAGGATGATGCAATGATCCACACCAGCCATCTGGTCAAGCAATTCGGCTCGTTCAAAGCTGTGGATGAGATCAATCTGGAGATCGGCAGGGGAGAGATCTTTGGCTTTTTGGGAGCCAACGGAGCCGGCAAAACCACTACAATCAGAATGCTGTGCGGATTGCTGAAACCCAGCTCGGGCGAGATCAGGATTGATAATCTGGATATCATCAAACACAGCGAGCAGATCAAGCACAAGCTGGGCTATATGAGCCAGAAGTTCTCGCTCTATCCCGATCTGAAAGCTATAGAGAATCTGCAGTTATATGCCGGGATCTACCGGGTGTCGTTTGAACCGGCTCTCAAGAGACTGGAGCCAATCCTGGAGCAATTTGGCCTGAGCTCCATCCTGAAAACACTCACTCAGGATCTGCCCATGGGCTATAAACAGCGTTTGAGCCTGGTGGCAGCCCTGATGCATGATCCCCCTCTGGTCTTTTTGGACGAGCCTACCAGTGGAGTTGATCCTCAGGCTCGTAGAGAATTTTGGCAGGTGATC
>JAKLEY010000237.1 GCA_022711455.1 Candidatus Cloacimonadota bacterium | reverse complement strand
AGCATAAAAATCATCAGGTTCTTCATGGGCACCTCATTGTTATAAGTTAGTTTTTTTTCACGTTTATCTGAGCTTGCATTATAGTCAATAACTTTTTGCAAGATGCGTTCCCTAATAGAGGATAAGTTCCTCACGCTTAGTGTAATCACGCCGGTAATTTATTCCCAGCAGACTGTGTTCCGGATTCTGCAAGTCCGGATCCGAGCGGATGATATCAAACGCATCGAGACGGGCTGTCTTCAGGATATCCTGGTCCCGCAGGATGTTGGCAAAGCGAAAACGGGGCAGACCTGATTGCTCGGTGCCAAAGATCTCCCCCGGCCCGCGCAGTTCCAGATCTTTTTCCGCGATCACAAAGCCATCTGTGGTTCCTGCCATGGTTTTCAGTCTTTCCCGGGCGATTGACGTCACCGGAAAGTGCTGGATCAGATAGCAATAGGATTGATCCGCGCCTCTGCCGACTCTGCCTCTGAGCTGGTGCAACTGAGCCAATCCGAAGCGTTCGGCATGCTCAACTATCATTACGGAGGCGTTGGGAACGTCCACTCCCACCTCGATCACGGTGGTCGAGACCAATATCCTGAGCTCTCCCCGTTTGAAGGCAAGCATGATCTCTTCCTTTTCTTTGGCCTTCATCCTGCCATGCAGCAGAGCGGATGTGAAATCCGGATAGACTTTGGTCTTGATGTGCTCAAAGAGCCGGATCGCGTCCAGTAGATTCAATTTGTCCGATTCCTCAATCAAGGGGCAGACGATATAAACCTGACGCCCGGCAGCCAATTCGGCACGAACTTCCTTATAGACCAGATCGATTTTGGCCTGAGAACGCACGTAGGTTTCCACCGGTTTGCGATTGGGAGGCATTTCATCCAGAACGCTGACTGTGAGATCTCCATAGACGCTCATGGCCAGGGAGCGGGGAATAGGCGTGGCACTGAGATAGAGCAGATCGGGATGCTGGTCCTTGCGTGCCAGACGGGCACGTTGTTCCACCCCGAACCGGTGCTGTTCGTCCACCGCCACAAAGCCCAGCTTGTGAAAGACGACATCGCTCTGCAGGAGGGCATGAGTGCCAATGATGATGTTGACGGCTCCTGAAGCCAGCTCTTCTTTGATCGTGCTTTTCCCCTTGATCGCCCCGCCTTTGAGCAGGGCAACTTTCAGGTCAAAACCCTCCAGCAGCTTTGAAATATTGGTGAAATGCTGGTCCGCAAGGATCTCCGTGGGTGCCATCAAGGCAGCCTGATAGCCGTTTTCAACAGCCAACAGCATCGCAAACACCGTCACGATCGTCTTTCCGCTGCCGACATCTCCCTGCAGTAATCTGGACATCTGATTGGGGCTGCACATATCCGCAATGATCTCGCGCAGAACCCGGACCTGAGCCTTGGTGAGCTGGAACGACAGGCTTTTGTAGAGCCGGCTCTTGAGCTCGCTTATGTTCTCAAAAGTGATACCGTTGTTGGCAGTGGAGTGATAATATCGATGCCTTGCCCAGAGGATCTGGCTGAAAAAGAGCTCTTCATAGGCAAAACGGGCTCGCACCTCCTCCGCGTCTTCCAAGGCTGAGGCAAAATGCATCTTTTGCAGAGCGGCTTTGCGCGGGGGGAACTGATATTTGTCCAGAAGCTGTTGAGGCAGGTTTTCCGTGATCTCGGAGGCGTGGGTGTAAAAGGCATTGTAGATCATCCTGCGCAGAACCTTTTGAGTGAGATTGCCGGTGAGCCGATAGACAGGGAGGGTCGGGCGCCCCTTCCACCAGTCGTTTTCGGCGTCGTCAGGGCTTTCGATGATCTCAAAATCAGGATGCATCATCTGCAGCTGACCGCTGTATTCCGAGAGGGTTCCGGAGAGCCAGATCAGGGATCCCGGTTTGAACATGGTCTCGTAAGCTGGTGGGTAATGAAACCAGGCGCAGATCATGGTGCTGGTGCCATCCGATACCCCCAGGTTGAGGATCTTCTGTCCGGATTTAGTTGGCCGGATGTCCATCCAGCTGATCTGAGCCGTGAGCGAGATAAATTCACCCGGTTGAGCGATAGCCAGAGTGGCATGTAACTGACGCTTGATGTAGTTTACCGGAAAGTACTCCATCAGGTCCAGAATGGTGTTTATCCCCAGCTTTGCCAAAAGCCGGGCACGATAATCTCCCACCCCTTTCAGGAATTTTACCGGGGCATGAAGATCCGGATGCGCTGCTGCTGTCTGATTTTGCATAAAGACCAGTTTTTAGCCTTCGTGATAATTTGTCAACCAGCTTGTTTGATACAATCCATGAGTCCCTGCACTCCCGACACCCTCATTCCTGCACCCCTCCCGTCATTCCTGCGGAGGCAGGAATCCCCCGAACCACGTTCCCGTCATTCCTGCATCCCTTTCCGTCATTCCTGCGGAGGAGACTGTGTGAAAACTCTATATACCATTCAGAGATGTTTGAAATTATCAGTCCATCGCTAAAAAAAATAAAGTGAGATAATTTAAGAAAGTGCTTGACATTAGCATATCCTATGATATTGTGAC
>JAKLEY010000236.1 GCA_022711455.1 Candidatus Cloacimonadota bacterium | reverse complement strand
CGCCCCAGCGTTCCATGCGTCTGCTTTCCGCTCTGATCGTGAATCTGCGGCTGGGAGGAGTCTTCATCGCGGATACCGATCTCTTCCAAAAAGACGTTTCCGCCTTTCTGAATTCCGCCACCGTGCAATATTGGAAACAGGTGCAGCAGCTCCTGCGCCTCTTCCCCGTCTTCTTCAGTGAGATCGGAGCCGAGGGCGAGATCCGCGAAGTGACCACCACCATGGATGAACTGACCCACCGCAAGGACCGGCTGATCCACTTTTTACGCAAGCAGGTGCATACGGAGAGCAATAATACGCATATCATTCTGGTGGAGAGTATCCTGCGCTTTTGGGATGAGAACGTGGATCAGCACGTGCAGGGACAAAGCCCTGCAATCCACGAATTTGAATTGGGGCATTTGGGCAGCCTCTTACCGGAAGACCTTTTGCATGAATTCACCGGCAAGCCCACCGAAGCCAGCGAAGCCATTTTAGAAACGGAAAAGATGATCGACGCCCTGGATCGGTTCAAGCGGGACACCAGTCTCAGCACTCCTGAGATCATGGAAAACACCTGGGAAAGGATCGAGCCCCGCTTCCATGCCTACGATCTCAAGAGCGATATCCATCTGCAAAAGCTCTATTTGATCCTGCGCCTGCATGATCTGTTGCGGGAAAAGTACCAGTTCCATTCCTCAGACATCAGCCGCCATCTGGAAAAGTATCCCTTCTTTGCCCAGAAGGAGCTGCAGCAGTTACGTCGCCTGCTGAACCACACAGATTATGACAACAGCATCCGCTATTTGCTGGCTTTGATCGAACGCCTGGTGCAGATGGTGCGCAGTCCCAAGGAAAGCCAGGGCTGGGAAAACATCTACTACAAGAGGCATATCGCTGCCGGCATCCCCAGCATGTACGGTCAATACCGGGAGAGCAAATTCGAAGCGCTGGGTCTGATCTTCCGCTTGGAAGCAGTGGTCGGAAGCCTGATGGCAAAAGAGATCAGCACCATCAATCTGGGCTATATCACTGCCCGCACCCTCAAGCGCATCATCCGCACTCTCGAGCTCTTCAACATGGGCCTGAAACTGGACGGGATCTCCAATGAAACCTTCGAAAGCGACCTCCAGATGCTGCGCTATTCGATCTCTTCCTCAAACTTCTCCATCGACCAGTACATCAACATTTTCGCCTTTTTGGAAGAGAGCATCAAGGAGATCATCAGCGAGTATTTCTATCGCAATTTTGACCGGGAACTGCACGTGGTGATCCCTCAGCTCGATCCCGAAGCACTCAGCCAGGGCGTGAAGGGCCAAACCCTTTATCAGAAGAAGGCGGAGGAGTTCTATCGCAACATGCTCAGCTCCGCTTTTCTGATCCAGGATCTGGATAATTTCGTGAGCCGCATCCTGGTCTCCCTGCGCCACATGAAACAGCTTTTCCCGCCGGAGATCCTGCTCAAAGTGATGAATTACGATCCGGATCAGGTGAGCACTCTGCTGCATAAGAAGGATACCCGGCTGGACAATCAGGTCTTTCTGGGTGCCAAAGCCTATTTCCTGAAGAAGCTCTCTCAGCTCCAATTCCCCATTCCGGGTGGATTTGTGCTCACCACGGAGCTCTTCCGGCATCGCATGGCATTGAATTGCCATCCGGAAATGAGCTCGGAGCTGGACAGCATTCTCAAACAGCGTTTGAATGCCCTGGAGAACTGGACCAACCGGACTTTCGGGGATCCCAAAAACCCGCTGCTGCTCTCCGTGCGTTCCGGAGGCGCGATCTCAATGCCGGGGGCCATGAACACCTTCCTTAATATAGGTTTGAATGACGAGATCACGGAAAGCCTGAGCCACCAGCCAAACTTCGGCTGGACTGCCTGGGACAGCTATCGCAGGCTGCTCCAGAGCTGGGGCATGAGCCACGATATCGATCGCGACGTCTTTGACCAGATCATGATCGATTATAAGGAAAGATTCAAAGTGGACCAAAAAACCTCCTTCAGTCCCGCCCAGATGAAGCAGATGACCATGGATTACAAAGCCGTGCTGACCTCGCACGGAGTGGAACTGGTGCAGGATCCTTTTGAGCAGCTCAAATGCGCGATCATGAGCGTGCTGGATTCCTGGGATACAGACCGCGCCATCCTCTATCGCAAAACCATGCAAATTGCCGATGAATGGGGCACCGCCGTGGTTTGCCAGCAGATGGTCTTTGGCAATATCAGCCTGCGCAGCGGTTCGGGAGTGGTCTTCACCCACAACCCTTCCTCCAAGATCCCCGGCATCCATCTGAATGGTGACTTCACGATTTGCAGCCAGGGCGAGGACGTCGTGGCCGGACTGGTCTACACACTTCCCATCTCCGAAGAGCAACGTCTGGCGGAGCACGAACCCCTGGAAGTGAGCCTGGAAAAGGATTTCCCAAATGTCTACCGACGCCTGTTCCGCTATTCCCGACGCCTGGTGGAAGATCTGGGCTACGCGCATCAGGAGATCGAATTTACCTTCCAGGGTGATGAGGAGGACGACCTGTTCATCCTCCAGATCCGGGATCAAAATATCAGCAAGGAACGTCAGCTCAAGGTTTTCAAGGTTGACGCGGAATCCAAAAAACAGATCGGACACGGGATCGGGATC
>JAKLEY010000235.1 GCA_022711455.1 Candidatus Cloacimonadota bacterium | reverse complement strand
GGAGCTAAATACACCTGGAATCAATTTCCCATCCGCTTTCTGATCATAAACATCGCGATCTACACTCTGTTCGGGATGTCCTATGCGACGCTGCTGCCCGTCTTTGCTAAAGATATTCTGGGCGGAGATTCACGAACCATGGGTCTGATGATGTCTTTTGCCGGGATCGGAGCCCTTTCCGGAGCGCTCTACCTTGCTTCGCGCACCACCATTGAAGGCATGCCGTCACGCATGCTGGTCATCGGGGTGATCGTCAGCTCCACCCTGATCCTCTTTGCGTTCAGTAACATTATGGCTGTAAGTCTGTTACTGATGATCATCATCGGTTTTGGAATGATGATGCAGATGTCTTCGACCAACACTCTGATCCAGTCTATCGTCGATGACAAGATGCGGGGCAGGGTGCTCTCGATCTACACCATGGCATTTGGTTCGGTGACCCCTTTTGGAAGCATACTCACCGGCTCTCTTTCAGCCAAGATCGGGGTCCAATACACCCTTGCTTGCTGTGCGGCTGTCTGTTTGCTGTGGTCCTTATCCGGCCTCCGCAGTGTTCCCAGAATCAACCGTAATATCCTGCGGATGTTGATCCACAGCAACAACCTGGAAATATATCGCACCCGTGACATCAGCATTTCCATGGATCAGGAGAAGATCAGTGAAAGTATTTAGCTTTTTTGGATCTTCCGCGCTGGACTACCGTGGTCTGATGAGCAGACAGCAGGACTTCCTTATAGCAGGCCAGCTGATCCCCGTGGGACGTCTGGTGATCCTGGATCAGACCCATTCCAGCCTAGTGCATGAATGCTCAGAGTCTGATTGTGGCGCGGGCCTGGGAGATCATCCCCAGATCCCGGTTGCCGATGGAGCCATCACCAATATCCCGGGGCAATTTCTGCTGGTCCGCACCGCAGATTGCACTCCTGTCATCCTGAGCGATGAGGTCTCCCTCACCGTTGCAGCCATCCACAGCGGCCGGGAAGGCACCCGCAAAAACATCTGTGCTCAGGCTGTGAAGCAGATGTTCACAAACTATGGCTGCCGTCCCGAAAACATCCACGCCGCGATCGGAGCCGGCATCTGCGGAGAACACTATCAAGTCAGCACAGAGATCTGGGAAGAATTCCAAACCAGTTTTTATAATGCCGGGATCCAGCCTGATCTCCCCCGTCACCGCTATATTGACATCCCGCAAAGCATCCGCAATCAATTGCTGCATTGCGGCTTAGCAGAAGAGAATATCCATCTCAGCGGCATCTGCACTTTTGATAATGAAGCTTATTTCTCTTTTCGCCGCTCCGGCACTCACAACCGCCAAATCAACATTGTTGGAATCACTAATGAATAAGACTTTTACGAATAAGCAAGGCAACCTGAACCTGGAGATCAGGGACGAAGGCATGTCCGCGTGGCTGACCATCCAAGCCTCCTCCAAACTGGTGGATGAAACAGAGATCCTGCAACTGATCGATCAAGCCGGGATCAAGGCAGGCTTTGATGACGCCCAGCGCTACATCAACCTCCATAATCTGGAGAAAGACTTTGGAACTCCGTTCCCGATAGCACTTTGTAATGCCGGTGCAGCCAGCACCAAGCTGCGCTACTATTTTGACCGGCATCAGAAGCTTGACCCTGCCTTGCTGCTGAAGCCAGACCAGAGCCCTGAGCTCAGCTATGTGCTTCCCGGCACAGTGCTGGCAGATTATTCCAGCAACCTCTTCGACCGCCAGGGTTCGATATATAACATCTTCGGTGAGATCATCCCGAATGAGAACGTGGACGCCACGGTCGCGGACGAGAAGGCGGGACAGAACGTGGATTTTGACCCTCAACGCAATGCTTTTATTGCCCGCCGCACAGGTTACCCATATCTTGATAAAGCGGGCCGGATATGTATTCTGGACAAGCTGCTTATCAATGACCCCGGTCAGGTCCAATCCCCTCTGCGCTCCCCCTTAAGTGTTGTTATAGACTGCAATCTGCAGGGACTTGAGATTCAGGCACAGGGTGTTCTTGTAATCAAGGGAGACGTAGATAACTGCCGTCTCTCCAGCGAAGCTGAGATCAGCATTCTGGGCAATTGCACCGGAAGTGTCCTCACAGCCAAACAATCCATCACCATCAAGGGGGATATAATCAACTGTGACGAAAAAGGCATAAACAGCGGTGGAGACCTCGGCTGCAACTGCATCAGGAACAGCTTGGTGCTCTGCAGAGGCTGTCTGAATCTGAGCGGGCAGGTCAGCGGCAGCCGGATCGTTGCCGAAAAAGGCATCAACGGAGATCCGGAGCAGAGCTGCGTTGCCAATTCCCATGTGCAAAGCAGCGGCAATATCGAGCTTGGCAGCCTGGGCGATGTGGATGGAGGTGAGACGGAGCTTGAGATCACCATCAGCCCCTATTACAAATCGATCCTGATGAATCTGACCAAAGAAATGATCAGGGTCAAGGCGGATGCCTCCGCCTCCGGGGAGCAAATTGAACAGCTTAAAACCGAGATCCAAGCTTGCGAAAGTGAGCTGGACTATCAATTGAATACTTTTTTGAAACGGCCCCGGGAAGAGCGTATCTCCATCCGCATCCATCACGATCTGCATCCTGTGGCAAATATCCGGATACTAAAGC
>JAKLEY010000234.1 GCA_022711455.1 Candidatus Cloacimonadota bacterium | reverse complement strand
GGCGCGCATTGCTCCTTCAGGATCGGGGGACCCGCGGACGTCTATGCTCTGCCCGGCTCCCAGGCTGACTTCATCCGTCTGCTGGTCTTTGCTCTGGAGCGGGAGCTGCCATATTTCATCATGGGCAAAGGTTCCAACCTACTGATCGGGGATAGAGGCATCCGGGGTTTGGTAATCAGCACCGACAGACTGAACAAGATCACCCGGGATGAAAACTATGTGTCTGCCTTCGCCGGAGCCAAGCTGAAAGACCTGTGTGATTTCTGTTGCCAATCGGGATTGTCGGGTCTGGAGTTTGCCTCAGGGATCCCCGGAAGCGTGGGTGGAGCTGTCTTTATGAATGCCGGAGCCTATGGTGGCGAGATCAGGGACGTCCTTTATTGCAGCAAGTGCCTTTCCCCTGAGCTGGAGAGCCTGAAGAGCAGCAAAGCCCTGCTCCATCTCAAGGCCGCCGATCATAAGTTTGCCTATCGCTACAGCGCGCTGCAAACGATGGGCTTGATCCAACTCAGCTCGGTTTTTATGCTCAAGGAAGACGATCCTGAGGCTATCCGGCTCCGGATGGATGATCTGGACGAGCAGCGCAACGCTAAACAACCCATGGATCTGCCCAGCGGAGGCAGTGTTTTCAAGCGTCCTGAAGGTTATTTCACAGGTAAGTTGATCGATGATTGCGGGTTACGTGGCTATCGGATCGGAGATGCCGCGATCTCGGAGAAGCACTGCGGCTTTATCGTTAATCTGGGCGCTGCCACTGCTTTGGAGGTAAAAACTCTGATCAAATTCATCCAGGATACGATCTTTGGACGTTTTGGAGTAAAGTTGGAACCTGAACTGCGCATGGTGGGTGAAGATTGAATCGCAGAGCCGGGACCTTTATCTATCCCGGTCTGGTGTTGATTCTGGGGCTTGCGTTGTGGCAGTTTGCAGCCACAAATCTCAAGATCGCTTTTTGGATCTTGCCCTCTCCCGCTAAAGTGCTCTCCGTTTTCACTCACAAACCCGATCTCCTGCTCTTCCATCTCCGTTTCACGTTGGCCGCAACTATCTCCGGTTTTGGGATCAGCATTCTGCTGGGGATGCTCACCGCTGTGCTGATGGATTGTTTTAAGCTGCTCAAGCTTTCCCTCTACCCCTATATGGTGATTTCACAAACGATCCCTGTGATCGCGATCGCCCCGCTCCTGATCCTCTGGTTTGGCTATGGCATCTCCTCCAAGATCTTTACCGTGATCCTCACTTGCTTCTTCCCTATCGCGCTCAATTTCTACGACGGTCTCTCCGGGGTGAATGTTGAACAGATCCGATTGCTAAAGTCCATGGGAGCCTCAGGCTGGAAGATCTTCCGCTATCTGAAACTGCCGGCAGCCATGCCAAATCTGTTCACCGGTCTCAAGCTTTCTGCCACCTATAGCGTGATGGGAGCCATCATCGGTGAATGGCTGGGTGGAAACGGAGGTTTGGGGATATATATGACAAGGGCAACCAAATCTTTTGACACTCAGGTCGTGTTCGCTGTGATCCTGTTGATTGTTTTCCTCAGTATGGCATTGTTCCTTTTGATCTCTGCAGCAGAGCGTATTCTCCTCAAGTGGAAATATCAGAAAATTGAAGAATATGAAGAAGTGTAGATATTAAATAAAAAACTTGTGGACAAATCATTGATTCTGACTATATTGGTGTTATTGTGTGAATATTATTTAGTTATGAGGACGTATGCTTGCTGAACTCGGCCTGACCAGAATCATTGGTGACTTTGTGACTCCGGAACGGATTTCGCTGGTGGTTCGGGTACTATTAGTTTTAGGCATAGGGATTCCGCTTCTGATCCTGGTGCGGAAACTGACGCGGAAAATAGTCACAGGTAAGCTCTCTGTCCAATCCGAACAGCTCATCCAAAGGGCCGTATATTATATAGGGCTCTTGATCATCCTGGTCAGCGTCCTCAATGAATTCGGCTTCAAGCTCTCCGCTCTGCTGGGTGCAGCGGGGGTCTTTGGCATCGCGATCGGCTTCGCATCGCAAACCAGCATCTCCAATATCATCAGCGGGATCTTCCTGATCTCCGAAAAGCCCTTCATGATCGGAGACACTGTGCAGATCGGATCTACCATCGGAGTGATCAATTCAATTGATCTGCTTTCCATCAAACTGAAAACACTTGATAACCGCTTTGTCCGTGTCCCCAACGAAACGATGATCAAAACGGAGGTCATCAACAACACCAAGTTCAACCAACGACGCGTTAATGTTAGCCTCGGAGTGGCTTACAAGGAAGACCTGCGCAGGGTGATGGCAATACTGGATGAAATTGCGGTATCGGAACCCTTGGCCCTGCGGGATCCGCCTCACGTTATCCTACTCGATGAATTCGGTGATTCCGGGATCAAGCTCACCTTTGGAGTGTGGTGCGAGACAGCATCTTTCTGGGATCTGAAAAATGCTCTCATGCTGTCCATCAAAGAACGTTTTGACCATGACAATATTGAAATACCCTACCCGCATATGAGGCTCATGGCCTCACAAGCAGGTGATTATCAAACAACAAACTTGAATGCAAAGGAAGGAACAAATGGCTACGAAACCTAAGATCAAAGGCATCATTTTTGACTTGGACGGGACTCTGATCGACACGATCGCCGACATCGCGACAGCGATGAATCAAGCTCTGGCGGAACTCGGCTATCCCGAACA
>JAKLEY010000233.1 GCA_022711455.1 Candidatus Cloacimonadota bacterium | reverse complement strand
ATCATCGAAAAGGTGAAGGACACCCCGACCTCTGTGCTTTTAGAAGGACCCAGCGGAACCGGTAAGGAATTGATCGCTCGAGCTTTGCACTACAGCAGTGTGCGTGCAGGAAAGTCTTTTGTTGCCCAGTATTGCGGTTCGCTACCGGAAACCCTGTTGGAGAGCGAACTGTTTGGCCACGTGAAAGGGTCGTTCACGGGTGCAGCCTATGATAAAAAGGGGCTCTTTGAGATCGCGGACGGCGGAACGTTTTTCCTGGATGAAATTGCCGATATCAGCCAGAGCACCCAAGCCAAGCTTCTGCGCTTCCTGCAGGAAGGCGAGATCAAACGCGTGGGTGCGACTAAGACCGAAAAGGTGAACGTGCGCGTGGTCTGTGCCACCAATGTTTCCCTGCTGGAACGGGTGCAGCAGGGCGCGTTCAGGCTGGATCTCTATTACCGCCTGAATGTGATCCGGATCGATGTCCCGCCTCTCAAAAACCGTCCCGGAGATATTCCGCTGCTCACCATCCATTTTCTGGATAAGTATAACAAACGCATCAACAAAGAGGTCTCCGGCGTCTCTGATGAAGCCATGAAAACTCTGGAAAGCTATGACTGGCCGGGGAATGTGCGTCAATTGGAGAATGAGATCGAGCGAGCCGTGACCCTGGCTGAGAATGGCACCTTTATCACTCCGGCGGATTTCTCGGATGAAGTCTGCCGCTTTGTCGAAAACGCCAAGACCATCCAACTGCTAAACAACAAAAAGTCTTTCAAGGACACGATCGAAGACCTGGAAAAACGCCTTATCCTCGAAAGCATGGAGGCAAATGGCTGGAATCAGACTCAGGCTGCCAAGGATCTGGGGTTGTCCCGTCAGGGCCTGATCAAGAAACTGAATCGCTACAATCTGTATAGAGAAGAAGGCTAAGACATTCTATGACTGAAACAAGGGAACCGATCCCGCCGATCCGGGACATCCTCAACTTTGTGGCCATCGATATCGAAACCACCGGCTTGGATCCGCGCAAAGACGAAATCATCGAAATCGCCGCGGTCCGCTTTGTAAAAGGCGTGGTCACCGAAACTTTTGACAGCTTTGTAAAGCCCAAACGCAGTGTTCCGCGCTTCATAGAAGTGCTGACCCACATCACTGCCTCAGATTTGAAGGACGCCCCTCCGGTGAGTTCCGTATTGGAAAAGCTGAAAGTCTTTATCGGGGACAGTCCTCTGGTGGGTCATAACATCAATTTTGACCTCGGTTTCATCAACGAGAATCTGGTGCGTTGCGGCTTTATGCATCTTGCGAACAGAAGCTGGGACACCGCGGAGATCAGCAGAGTCTATCTGCCCTTCACCAGTGATCACAAACTGGGAACTCTGGCCCAGACCTTTGACATAGATTTGGTCAACGCGCATCGCGCGGACGCGGATGCGACTGCCACCGGGCATGTGCTGGTGAAGCTTACGGAACTGATCGATCAGCATTATTCTCTTCTGCTGAACGCGCGCATCCTCGATCTGAGCAAGCAGGCTCAACTGGAAGATATGAAGGATTATATGGGTCAGGTGGTGGAATACCAGCGGCATTATGCCTTGCTGGGAGCAAAGGCCAAAGCCCCTGAAAACAAGCTGGTAAACATGATCGAACACCAGGTGGCCAGCCCCGGAACCCAGAACCTGGATGACGTCTTTGCCGAGGGTGGAACCTTTGCCCACAAATTCCCAAACTACGAATACCGCTCCGGACAGCTGATGATGGCCAAGCACATCAAGAACGCTTTTGAACATGAACATCATTTGGCTGTCGAAGCCGGAACCGGAGTTGGCAAATCCTTTGCATATCTGGTTCCCGCCATTGAATTTGCCCATCTCAAAAAAACTAAAGTCCTGATCTCGACCAACACCAAGAATCTGCAGGAACAGCTTTTTTTCAAGGATATTCCTCAGCTCTGCAAACTGCTGCCGGTGCCTTTCAAAGCTACGCTGGTCAAGGGCAGGGAAAACTACGTCTGCGAAAGGCGTTGGGAGGATATGCTCGCCGAGCAGGCACGGGGAATCACAGCTTATGAAGCGCACGCCCTGCTCTATCTGCTGATCTGGAAGCAACTCACACAGACCGGTGATGTGTCTGAAAACTCTTCTTTCGACCGCAACCGCTTCAGCTTTGTGTGGCGCAAGGTATGTTCGGACCGTTATCTCTGTGCCGGACGCAAATGCCCTCATAATAAATCCTGCTTTGTGATGAATCTGCGCAAGAACATCGAGGATTCCAGCATTGTGGTTGCCAACCACTCCCTCTTACTGGCAGATCTGCGGGCAGAGAACAGTACACTGGGTGAATATTCCTATCTGGTGGTGGATGAAGCACACAATCTGATGGCATCGGCCTCCAAGCATCTGGGTTTCGATTTTTCCTATGCCGAAGTGATCAATCTCTTTAACCAGCTGGCGTCCTCGCAAAAGCGAAGCCACCGCGGTTTCCTGAGTCAATTGACCACAACCATCGGCAAGAGTCTGGTGACCGATGCTCAAAAGAGCCAGATCGTGAGCCTGGTCAAGAACCTGGAGATAAATCTGGAAGAGACCCGCCTGCCCATAACCGATCTGTTTAACGAAGCGTTCAATCTTTGCCAGCAAGCCGATAGTTTTGGCAAAATGCGGATCAAGGACCACCGGGAATTCCCGCGTCTGGTGGATAAGCTGTCCCGCATGGCCAGCGGCTCGAACCTGAT
>JAKLEY010000232.1 GCA_022711455.1 Candidatus Cloacimonadota bacterium | reverse complement strand
CACAAAAAAAAGGCTGCACTGATGCGCCGATACGGAGATCGGCTTCACCAAGCACGCTTAATTTTTAATTCTTAATTCAAAACCGGAATTCCACTCCAAAACTCGTGCTGCTTCTGATCTCTTCAGCGCCTTTGATCCTGCCGTCGTTGTTTAGATCGGAATAGTGCTCGGAGTATTTGCCCACAAGGTACGCGTTATCAGCCAGGGCATAAGCAGCTTTGGCAGAGAGCTGCACTCCCTCCGCCCGCAAGGTGTCGAAAGAAATGTATTTCATGTTGGTCTGGGCATAGCTGAGCTCTGCTTCTTTGAGCTTGGGCAGCACCTTGGTATCGATCCCGAGGCTCGCCCAGAGCGACTTTCCGGTCTGCACCTGTTCCCCATACATATCTTGATAAGCCACCTGTACTTTCAGCACTTTAAAGAGATTGCTGCTCAGGGAGCCGTACCATCCGGTGGAGGCTTTGACCTCACTGAGGATCTGATCTTTGGTTTTCAGAGAATAGAGGAAGTTCTTGGCTCCGTTGGGAACCCTGATCAATTCAGCTCTTTGGTCATCATAGAGCCGGTCGAAGATCCCGGGCAGGAAGCCATCGGAGAAGTTCCTGAATTCCAGCTTGGCTTCCAGATTTGGAATGGATAAACCCAAGGCGGGAAAGATCAAGCCATTGCCATAGCCGTCGATACGGGCAAACTCCCCGTAGTTACTGAGCTTGAAGGTGTCCTTATCGATCAGGGGAAGGTCATAATCCAGGCTCCAAACCATGATCGATTTGCCGATGGGATATGCAGTCAGGCTGTCTCTGAGGATAGATGTGTCCAAATTGGAATAATAATCCGCGATTCCCGGGTAAACTGTCTCCACAAATTCGTTCAGGCTGGGATGATCAAGGCTGTTATCTCCGTCGATATCGATGTCCGATTGATCCGGAATTCCGTCGTTATCACTGTCCGCCCAGGCTTCCGGGTCTTTGGTGAAACGGTCGTAGATGTCCGGAATATTGTCCTCATCCCTGTCTTCATATTTGCGGTACTGGTTGCGGTCAATTCCGGCATTGAGCCCAAAGCTCAGGTTACGAAAGAGCCGGGCATCCACAAATTCCAGAGGTTTCGCGCGGACCCTGCCTCCGATGATCTCGTTCTTGATAATATTATGCGTGAAGGCTTCAAAGCCCAGCCCGATTTTGGGGATGTTGCAACCCGCAAAGGTGCCTATATTGCGGATCTCAGGATAGCGCAACATGTTTGAATAGCCGTTGAAAGTTAGCCCATGACCCAAGGTATAATCCGGAATATTCATCACCCGGAAATAGAAAGGATCCTCACGCTTGGCAAAGCGGACATAAAATACTTTTTTGATCACGTCCTGCCACTCGTCCCAGTCCTCTCTGCGAGCCTTGCCACCCCCGTCTATGAGCAGATCGAGGTCAAAACCGAAGCCGAATTTCCAGATTCGGAGCTCAGGCATCAAGCGGATCTGAGAATAGCTGACCCCGTCCAAAGTGACCGAACCGATCACCCCATTCAGGGTGTAATTATCTACTCCGGAAACAGTTAGCGCGTCACCCACCGCACCTTGGGCAAAGGCCAGGATCGGCAAGAGCAGGATCACGGGTAAGCACACCGCTACCCGGAAGTATTCTTTTAAGCTTCTCATGAGTTCATGTTTACGTCATGGGAGAGATTGTCAAGCGATTTTCCCCGACCTTACAAGCAAGTTTAGCTTTCTTTATAATTCAGCTGCCGTGTGAAAATCTGTCAGCAGGGATTTTCCCCCCGGGCAGTATATCAAATATAGGACTTGACCTGCAAGCGCGGGTAGAGTTCAATGGAATGAAGACAGATATTTTAGCACTGGGGAGAAAAGTATGAAACGACTAATCGCGATCAGCCTTATTCTTCTGGTCAGCATGGGACTCTTTGCGGAGCGCAAAGCCTTGGTGATCGGGAATTCTATCTATAACGGCATGACTTTGGCCAGTCCGGTCAATGACAGCAATGCCATGGCCAATGCCTTGGGAAACTGGGGTTTCACTGTATGGCAACGCCAAAACCTCGATCTGAGGCGAATGACAGCTGTGGTGGATAGCTTTGCCGCAGGCTTGACCGCGAATGATGAGGTTTTCTTTTATTACAGCGGACACGGCAGCAAAGAGAACACGGATAATTATCTGATCCCCTCCAGTGTGAGCATGCTGAACCGTCAAAGCTATGCCCAGACGGCATATAGCTGGCGGACACTGGTGAACAAACTGGCAATATCCAAATCTGCCATCATCCTACTGGAAGCCAGCCGCTATTGGTTACCCTACACTGCAAGTTCACCCAAACCTTTCACCCACTTTGCCACTCAGGATAGCACGGTAACCGTGATCACATCTGCCATTCCGGGCTTTACCGTGACGGATCAGAACCCGGCTCAGAGCGTTTTCACTCAAACCTTTATCCAGAAATTCAGCCAAAGCACTGAACCCTTCAATGTGACCTTTGCCGCGTTGCAACAGGAATTGGCTGCAGTTCCCAAGCGCCCGGTCTATCCCTGGATCTCAAATCCCTTAAAATACGATCTGACCCTGAATCAGGTGACCCAGAAATACTATATGAAAGGCATGCCTGAAGACCTGGAAGGTGGAGGCAGCCTATCCTGGTGACATAGGCTTTAGCCTGTTTGTAACATAGGCTTTAGAGCCTGTGAAATAACTAACAATGACAATGCAAGCTAAGGGCGTCATACAGTCTGAATTTGTCTGAAAATCGGCTG
>JAKLEY010000231.1 GCA_022711455.1 Candidatus Cloacimonadota bacterium | reverse complement strand
ATCGATAAAATTGTCGAATTCGACCGTTCCGATGATAGCGGTGCTGGGCAGGGAGATCGAGATATTCTCAAATTTATTCTCATAATCCATGGTGCAGAGCAGGGCGTTCAGGAAGGCCAGTCCGCGTCCTTTGCCCCCCAGAGAGCCTTCCGTGAGCCGGATGATCTGGTTCATCTCGGTGAGCGAGACCGCATCGAAATTGATGATCTTGCCGCGGTTCTTGTCGATACGCACGGTCCTGAAAGTGTGATAGAGAAAGCTGCGCAGCTCCGCTTTGGATTCAAAATCGTCGATCTTCATGGGCCGGATGCGTTTGGCGATCTGCACTTCTCCGTGCGCGATCAGCCAGTTTGAGAAATGGTTGAACCGGCTGTGGAAGAGGATCGTTTCCTCGGGAACCGTGAGGATCTTCTCTTCAAATTCAGCGATATTGGCAGCTTCATCGATGATCTCACCTTTGGCATTGCGGAAGATGAAATTGCCAAACCCCAGGTTGTAGACCATGAATGAACGCAGGTCACCAAAGAGCTGGCGTGAGTTTTTATTGAGATAATTCACACCCAGTTCTGTAGCCACGGCTTCGTTTTCTTCTTCGGAAGATTGCAGGATGATGGGCAACTCATGATTGGCATTCAGGATGTGTTTAATGAGCTTGATCCCGGCCTGCGCGTCTTCTTCTCCATGCATTTTGTAACGCACGTCGGAGATCACGCAGAGCATATACTCTTTATATTTATCGTAGATCTGGATCGCCTCATCATAATCATGAGCCATGATCACTTTAGGGCGGATACGCATTCTGAGCCGTTTATTGATGTCCGAAACCTCTTCTTCGATCAGCTTTTGGGTCTGTTTCATGATCACGGAATAGAGCGAGGGCAAAAATAGCGAGTAGTAATGCAGCGAGTCTTCCACCAAAAGGATCACCCTCACCAAACCGTGGACGGTGTCAAACTCCACGTTCATCTTATCTTCCACACTCTTGACCATGGCCAGGAAGAGCTTGGTATCTCCGTTCCAGAGGAAGACGTCGTCGATATACTGCTTGTCATCGGGATGATTTTCCCAGATGATATAGTCGGAAGCGACGTTCAGCAGGAGGAGGATCGGAAGTTCCGGTTTGCTTTTCTTGATCGCTTTCGCCAGTTGAAAGGGCCCCACTTCTCCGATCCGCATCATCGTGATCACGAGGTCAAAAGACTGGGTTTTCAACAGTTCTAAAGCGTCAGCTCCGGTGGGCACACTGGTGATCCGGGGTGCTGTAGAAAGGTTCAATTGCCGGTATTCACCAAAGATCTGCTCCGATAGCCGACCGTCCTGTTCAAAGATAAAAGCGTCGTAGAAGGTGGAGACCAGCAGGATGTCGCGAACCCGCTTCTGCATCAACTGATGGAATATATCCTCACCAAACTTGAACTTGTTATAATAGTAGTTCAGTTCTTCCATTTTCATAAGACATCATCCTCAACTTAGATGGCTGAAAAGCCATTTTTCATAGTATGGAGGAGGGGGATTTTATGTCAATGGATTTCTTGGGGTGCCGGTCTCAGTTTGGTATGCCGATCTCCGAATCGGCACGAACCGCTTAAACTCTCACTTTAAACTGCAACTTGTTTTTAGCGAATTGTATAAGCTGCAAACAAGCATCTCTCAGGTTTGTGGCTCAGCCGGCACATTATTTACTTGACACAAGAATGCACTCTGATTTATCTACAGAAACGTGAAATAACTAATAGTTCATAAATCTATAATGGAGGAACACCATGAAAACAGCAATGCTCGTCGGCATCCTGTTTATGTTTGGCTCCGGACTGCTGGCTCTTTCCGGCTATGGCACAAGCGCACCGGTAATCAATGATACTGTCGATCCCACTCTAACCATTACTGCCCCCAACGGGGGTGAAGCTTGGTATATCGGTGACACCAGAGACGTCACCTGGAATGCATCCGATACCAACCTCATCCCCAACAGCGTGAATATCTGGTATAGCCTGAGTGGTGGAACCGAATACACCGGCATCGTTGCCGATACCGATAATGACGGCATCCACCCCTGGGCTCTGCCTTCTGTGCAAAGCTACAACGCTAAAGTGCGTCTGAAAGTCTCCGACAGCTTTGGGAATTTCACTCAGAAAGCCAGTGCCAGTCCCTTTTCCATCACCTACGTGCCCCCTCAGGCCCCGCAGGGTGTGAGCGTGGACACCTCCAACAACCTCGATGCCGTGATCAGCTGGCAGGCTGTGACCCAGAACATCTACAACAGCCCCATGACCCCGGATGGCTACATCGTGCTCTACAACGAAACCCCCTATGAGGACGAGCAATTCTACTATTTCCTGGGCAGGAGCTACGGGCTCAATTATACTCATCAGGACGTGGCGGAATTCCGCTCGCAGATGTTCTATAAAGTGCTGGCCTACAAAAACTATCGCGGAGATGTGGATGAGATTCTGCAGCCCTTCTTGCAGAACCGGGAGCTCAAACTAAGCCTCAGCGAGTTCAAAGCCAGACTGCGGCTTCACTCTGCAGGAGGTGAGAAATGAGATCGACTGTACGGGCGCTCGCCGTAGCGCCGAAGCCCGCACTGCACCAGGTTCGGATCGGAGTCCGAACCTACCTGCTCATCATGCTCTTTATCCTCTCCCTGCCTCTGCTGGCTGAAACCATCGCCCAACAAAGCTTCGAAGCCAGTGCAACCGACACCTGGAGCTACACTGCCAATCCCAATCCGGATGCCAGTCGCATCTGGTGGGGCCCCACCA
>JAKLEY010000230.1 GCA_022711455.1 Candidatus Cloacimonadota bacterium | reverse complement strand
CTTTATCTGTTTATGCTTGCGTAGTAGTACGTCCAGGACTATGCCATCGATCTGATTGTCCATCCCGAAGTAGGTGAGCATGCGCACCTTGGGTTGGGGCTGGCCAAAGCGGTCAACCCGACCTTCTCTCTGCTCATGGCGGGTGGGATTCCAACTGAGGTCATAATGGATCACAGCATCAAAATGGTCCTGAAGGTTGATCCCTTCGGAGAGGCAGTCCGTGCAGACCAGGATGCGATTGGGGAATTCTGACAGTTCTTTGACCCGCAATTCCCTCTCTTCCGGAGGCAGCAAGCCCGTGATGGACATGATTTGGACTGATTTGGGCAAACGCTCCCGAAGCTGCTCCGCAAGGTAATCCGCTGTCTGGATAAACCGGCAAAAGACAATGGGGCTGAAACCATCTTTGATCAGGTCTTTGAGAGGGGAGACCAGATCCAGCAGTTTGTTGTCCTGCTCCCCAAATAGAGCATCGGCTGATTTGGCCATTGCCAGCAGTTTCCTGCGGCTGAGGGTGTTTTCGTCCGCTTCAGTGTAGGAGTCACTACCGGGAAGCAGATCTGAGGCATCGGTGCTGTCGCGGTCATCCAGGTCCATGATCTGACGACGTCCCAGTTCGTTGGCTTCGGATTCAGTTTCAGTGGAAAGAGTGGCACTGCGATTGCGCATGGTGGCGGCCGCAGCAGCGGGACTCGAGGCCAGCGCCCGAAGCAGAGCCAGGGCAGACCACCAGCGAACCCGCTGGCGGTGGGAACCTCCTCCGGTATCTTTCACAATCTCCCGGGCATAATCCAAAGCATGATTGAACAGGTCATGATAGGCTTGGGAGAGTTTATAGCTTTGTTCTTTGGTCTCTGGGGTGGGAAACTCGGTCTTTTCATCCAGAAAGTACTCAATATCTATGCGGCGTCTTTGGATGAAGTGCTGGGCTATCAAACGTCGGTGTTTCTCGTTTTCTGCTCCTGTAAGATCTGTTGGGAAATCGTTGATGGAAGTGTTGAGAAGGCCAAGCAGGGAGCGAAAGGCCGATTCATATCCGGAATGGGGAGTGGCTGTTACCAGGATCAGATGGCGGTTGGCATCTTTGCTAAGCCGCTTGACCAGATCATGTCGCTGATGTCGGGAACTGTTTCTGGCTTCATCAAAACTGGCTGTGTGGGCTTCGTCCACAATAATCAGCTCCGGAGCCGTGTGCAGAAATTCATCCTTGTGGCGGTCGCTCTTGATGAAGTCGATTGATACTACCGTGTAAGGATAAACCTCGAAAATCGATTGATTCTGCCGGCAATTGCGCTCCAAACGCTTCACAGTGCTTCCCAACACGAGTTCAGCATCGATGTGGAATTTGCTGCTCAGCTCTTTCTGCCACTGCTCCGCCAAGTGGGGAGGAGCCAAAACGCACAAACGTGATCCTTCACCACGATCGATCAACTCCCGGGCGATCAGGCAGGCTTCGATGGTCTTGCCAATACCGACGTCATCCGCGATCAGAAGCCGAACAGGATTGAGTTTCAGCGCCATCATCAAGGGGACCAACTGGTAGGGGCGGGGATCGACCGCCAGTCTGCCAAAACTTCGGAAAGGTCCGGCACTGTTCCTGAATCCCAGGCGCAGCGCATCCCGGAGCAACTTGCAGGATTGATAATCGCCAAGCTGAGAGGGATCTGGAAGCTTGAATGTGGCTGGCTTAATCTCTTCCAGGCTGGTAAGTATCCCGGTTATCTCATCGTCGCTGCCACCCAGGGGTTTGACTATGAGTAATTCATCAGAAGAATCAGGCAGGACTATCCATTCCCTGCCCCGGGTATTGATCAAAGATCCTACAGGGTAAGTGGTGAGTGGTGGGTGGTAAGAGGTAAGTGGAGAATCAGCCATCTAGATTTCCCTGGTAAGAATGCTGTACAGTGCTGTATTAACATAATAGTTGGAGCGTACTATCTTCTGCTTTTTCAAGAGGCCATCATCGCATAGGGCATCCAGATACTTCATGGCAGTGTGGCGGCTGACTTCCAGATCTCGCATGATAAACTCGATCTTGGTGTAGGGGTGTGAAAACAGATTGTTGATCAGGTCCTGTGAATAGAATTTGTACTTGGCCCGGATTTGCTGTTTATAATCCTGAAGAGCTGTTCTGATCTCGCCGATCATAGCAATCGTTTGTTGGGAAGTGTCTTCCACTGCTTGCAACATAAATAGTATCCATGGTTCCCAGGCATGCTCGTCTCTGACTTTTTGAAGCAGGTGATAATAACTTGCCTTGTTCTTGACAATGTATCTGCTTAGATAAAGCACAGGAATATCCAGGAGCTTTGACAATACCAGATAAAGAACGTTGATAATGCGCCCTGTACGGCCATTACCATCGTAGAAGGGATGGATGCTTTCAAACTGATAATGTATTATTGCCATCCTCACAAGAGGATCAATATCAGCCTCATTATCGTTTATGTACTTCTCAAGATTTGACATTAGGTCCACAATCTCCTGAGGGTCCTGGGGTGGAACATATACCGTTTCACCGGTCTGTTCATTTTTAAGCTCTGTGCCTGGCAGTTTACGCAATCCTGACCTGTGCTTCACCATCTCAGCTTGGATCTCAATAATGTGGTTTGTGGTTAGCATTCCAGTTTTATCCACGAGGGCGTAGCCAACCTTGAGGGCTGAGGCGTAATGGCTTACTTCTTTGGCTGCAACGCTCAAGCCGTAGTCCGGAAATAGGTCTTCACGATAAAGATCGTCGTGGGTGGTGATGATGTTTTCAATGGCCGAACTATCT